>JANQHJ010000099.1 GCA_028282745.1 Sedimentisphaerales bacterium
TAAAGTAGTCCCTAATAGGTACTTTCCGGTTTGTCGCAAGTGCTTGCTTAGCTCTATGCTTTGCTACCTTAAGAAGCCTGCTCGCTTCTTCTTTGCCGAGATACTTATCTGGTTCAAGTACCCAGTTACTATTAGTCATCATCTTTTAGACATTTGTACACTCCTTTCATATTTGACGTGTTTTCTGAACGTTTTGAGAACAGAGTGATGGCTTTAACTACTTTTGGGATAAGTGGTTACGACGAGAGATGTGACGTGAGCGTAAAGGATAGGTATGGCTTTTAAGCTTTAATGATATAAAGAAATGAGCCAAGTGTGTTGGCCGAAACTAAATTTTTATCGAGGATTTTTTGGAAAAATATTTTTGAAATGACAATAAAAAAGGTTCAGATTTCACGTCTTTTCTGAACCTTTTTAATAAATGCATTATATGGAATTACTTACTTTAAGTCAAGTTTGAGGATGGATAAAAAGGCGTTACTTTCTTGACGGGGGTTCCTGTAGTTTGTAATATCTACAAAGCAAATCGAGATCCAGTATATATATTGCAAATTTCTTGGAGGTTGGCCATGGAAAAGAGGGCAAGATTTTATTTTTGGATATCTGTAGCGGTTCTACTATGTACTAATTCCGTACTTGCTATAGATGCAAACGAGATCGAAGAGGTGATGCGTAAATATCAAAATAAATATCATTATGTGGCGGTAGTTAATAATTTCAATTCAAAATATCTAGTCTGGCCGCAACTTCATTGTAGTGATGCTCCTAGTTATCCAATAGATTTTTATGGAGAAGTGACAGAAGGTGAGGCCGCTGATCTTGTCGATGATATCGTGGATAAGTTCTATGGTGCAGGTGTCACTAATATCAGTGCATACTTTTTGAAAAAACTTCCAGAAGGAGAAGAAGAGTATGAGCTTGTTGTGGTTTCTCGTCCTCCCTTGGGAGGTAGCTGGCAAAATCGTTTAGCACAAGTAGACAGTGATATTGATAAATTAATATATTATAATGCTGGTTTAGCCGATAAGGTCAACAAAATTGAAAAAGAGGGCATAGGCCTTGATGGGCCGGAAGGTAGTAAAACAGAAGGAACATGGGTTAATGGTTCATTTAGTGATGCAAAGTCAGAAGCTGAATCTGACTGGAACGATTCCACAGATGGTTGTTGGACAGTTGGCGTAGTAACCTGTTCTACACAAGACCATAGTTATATTACTCTTGAAGACTATTATGAAGATGAGTATATTGCATATACAAGAAGCACTAATGCACAACTTCAAGCCGACCTTTCAAGACATACTGGCAGTGCATATTGTTATTTAAAGCTAAAACCTAATAATAACTGCTTTATTCACGGCTCTTACAGTGCTGTGGATGGTGTTGCATGCTACAATCCAGTTGAGGTTGAAACTGATCCGAATGAAAATCCTAAATATTATTCTTGGGGTAGCCCTTTAACTGGTGAAGTATGGACGTCCGAATATTTGTTCGATACTAATGTTCCTGAAATTCCTGCTCCATCCAGATTAGAATATGGACCTGATGAAGAGGGAAATTACGACAAGGTAAATGAAAAAGCCTGGAGCCTGGACCAGACTCTTATGGTTGTTGTGCCTGATTTTAATAACGAAACAGATCCAATCATAAGTTGCCGTGAGCCTAATGAATTGATCTATAAGAATAAAGATAAGCATATTGTTTATTCAGCAGCTGTCGGTTGTGGATATTCCTCCGGAGAGACTGTCAAAGGTAGAATTATTGTTAATGACTATGACCCTAATCTGAATATGGAATTAGAGGTCAAGCTGAATAAAGCTTTCTCGGAAAAAACGGCAAGACTCGTTATTAAAAATACTGAGATTGATTCCGATGATGTTGACACAACATATTGTTTCTGGCCGGAACAGGATGTATCTACTAATTCTTACTATGTTCCGTTTAGTATATCCGCTTATGTGAAAGAGGACCAGGTAAGCTTTTCTATAGCTACCGTCTATACCAGGGAACTGGGCGAAGAGGCCACTGACCCTAACGAGGCACAGAGGATCAAGGCATATAGAGGGGAGGGTGAAGATGTCGTATTTCAAATAAAGACAAATGGCTATGAATGCTGCAACAGGAGCAGTACTCTCAACCAGGGAGATGACATACCCAGGATTAGCAAGCACGAAAACGATGATATTGAAATATTTTTTCCTGATATCGGCCAGGCTTATATTTGGGGGGACGGATATTTTGGGAATCCCCCATATAGCTACTATAGCAAGAACTGTGATTTCCTTGAGATGTCAATTGACGAACATACTCCAATTGGGGATTATATTAAGCTTTCCGGAGCGGAAGGAAATGCATTAATCTATAGTATTGGTTCTGACTGGCTAATGGAAAATACGGCTGCTGCTGCATCATTCGACCGGGAAATAGATGCAGATGGTAATGATGTTAAAACGGCCAGCTATGATTTAAATGGCAGGTTAGATACAGTGGGCAATGCTGCGGATCCGAGTAAGTTTTACAGACAATTCTATTATGAGGACTTGGCAAATCCAAGTAGAATAACCTCCTATACAGAGTACATGGGGCAGGTCTCAAAAACATATACACTTGTCTATGATGAAGCAACCGGCAGATTAGCTGGAACTGTTGGAGGTACGGGTTTCGGATGCGGCAGTTGTTCATTATTCGGGGAAAACCGCCTTTACACTTTTAATGATTCTGGAAGCGTTCTGACAGAATCAGATGTCGAAGGTAATATCATATATGAATATGAATATGACAGTCGAAACAGGCTTATTGCCAAGTGGTCAGGACCTAAAACGGACCTCAAGCCGATCCAGGAAATTGTCTATGATACTAATCATGCGAATAATTTCGGCGGTTCTGAGATTCAGGATGTTTACGATTATGTCACTGATACTGATTATCGTTTTACTCGAAATATTCTGGACAGTTATGGGCAGATTGTAACTGAAATTACCTATGATACATTAAATATTGATAGTTCTACTATCAGCTCCGATATAAATTCGATCATTGCGTCCGGCGGATATGTTACAACTCATGAATACGAATATAGTGGAGAGACCTTGCTGTCGATTTCCACAAAATCTCCGGGTTTTAATGAAGGAACGATTTATACGTATTACAAAAATACCCTGAATAATCCCTCAAATAGTTACGAAGAGACTATTGTTGTCAGAGTCGATCCCAACGGAATCGATCCTGACCGGGAGACCAAAATTAGCCAGAATCGATACTTATATTTTACGCTCAATGGAGTTTCTGTAAGGCGGCTGGCTTACAGCTACGACGCAAGAGGGATCGAAGATAACGAATATACCTCATACAGCTACAGCAGTAACGGTCCTTTAAGTCGTCGTTATGAACCTGGAATTAGCCAGTTGAACGGTAATTATACCGAGTTGAATTACAACTATACATATTATGCGGATGGCCAGATAAACACTGAGACCATCAGTAACAACAATCAAAATGACACCAGGTTGATTACAACCTACTTTTATAATTATCTTGGCCATTCCATTGGTACTGAAACCAGCGATTATTATGATAATCTGCTTTATTACACACGGTCTCGACCAAACGGATTTGGTGAACAGATTTACAGTATTGATAAACACGGTGTTGCCAGGGGTAAAGAATACGATGCTTACGGCAAAGTAATCAGTGAATTTGTGTTTGCCGATGCGAATGACACAGCGTTGTTCGACGGTGATGAGCCTAATGCCTTGACAGAAGATATTTCCGGTGTTTACAGCAATTTGGATGTAGTCAGCCAGAAAAGATATATCTATGACAGTCTTGGCAGGTTGTCTGAAATCTGGATTGCTGTCGCTGACGATGTGTTTACCTATGACAGTCCTGATAGCTGGTATATTACATCTTATGGCTATGACGACTATAGTAGAAAAAATCAGCAGATTGAAGACGTCAATGGGCTTGCTCTGATAACTACTTATGAATACGACAATCAGGGACAATTAGTTAAAACAAATTATCCGGACGGTAGATGGCAAAAGCAGATTCGTAACGGTCGCGGCTTGGTAATAAAAACTATCAACGGTTATGGCCCTGAATCAACAGAGCCGAACGATTTTATTATTAACGAAACTGTTTATGATGCCGACGGCCATGTTATTAAGGAACTCAAAGCTGGAGAGGTAGTTACCAGCTATGAGCTTGATGATCGTGGGATGGTCTTCCGGCAATACCAGGGCGATTACGAAGCTAATTATTGTGACTATACGGAATATGACCGTGATATTGCTGGTGATGTGAACGACCAAAAAACTGTCAGCGTTGATGATGTTGGGGGTGAGACGATCATTTCGCAGGTGAAAACCCGCTATAACGTCAGGGGCGAACGGATCGAGCATCGGGTTATAGCCAACCCTGGCACAGAAAATGATCTTCTCGATAGGATCAAGCTCTACAGCTACGATTTCCAGGGTAAATTAGCTGAAACCGTCACCAAGGCAGAGGGTAATAATCAAATATACACAAACAGCAACAAAGACAGGGTCGAGTATGAAGCCGATGATCTGATCGAGCAGAACTGGTACGACCTGACTGGTAATATCGAATACAGCTTTAAATTTGAATATGCAGGTGACGCAGCCGCTTATTATGATCTGCCATTTGATGATGTGGATGATGCGTTGCGATACACTAAAGACAGCTTCGATGTTTATGTAACCAGACACAATTATGAAAATGGTAGACTTTCGAGTAAACAAATACTCAGTGGTTTTGACGAAGATGATCCTTATTTTGACAACTGGAATTATCCCAAAGCCGGACTGATTTGGCATTCTGAGGTAAGGTATGAATATGATAATACCGGCAGGATTCGTAAGGCAATCGACGCTGACGACAATTTCACCGTATTTTCATATAATTCCAGGGATCAGAAGACCGAACACACCCTCTGGCAGGGCAAGCCAATTTTACGGCTTAACGATGGAAGCTATGATTCAAATACATTTGATCCATATCCCTTGACTAAGCTATTATTTGGTTATGATAATGCCAGCCGAAAAATAAGACAGGCACAACTCTACGATGCTAATAGCTCTGTTGATATTGATAATGTTGACTTATCACAGGATAGGGTTACAGACATAATTTATGACAGTTACGGAAGAACTTATCGTGAAAGGAATTATTTTGATGGCGAGAATCAACGAATAGCCCTAAAAGAATACAGCTATGATGGCTTGGGGCGTATAGATCAAATTGAAATGGGTGAACTTGAGGAGGTTTACCTGTTCGATGAGTTGTTTGATGAAGTCAAAACGCCGTTAAAGTATCTCAGTTACACTTACGATAAAAAAGGCCAGAAAACCGTTCATACCGTAACTGACGTCAATACTGTTGATTATACAATTGTTGATGTTAATTCTTATTATGATTATGACTTGCAGGGGCGATTAATTCAAATTGAAAATGCTCAAGGTGTTACTTTCAGTTGCAAATATGATGCGTTGGGTAGGAGGACGGAGGAAATAGACTCGGTCGGTAAAATAACGCAGTATTTTTATAATCATCTCGGTGATCTGAATGATATTGTTGAAGATCAGACAAGCCTTAATCGTCAAACAGAATACGGTTATGACCGATTTGGAAGGCAAACAGCGATCATTACAGGTAGTGACTGGACCAATTATACTTACAACTATATGAGCAGGGTCATGGATGTCAATTATCCTGATGGTAATACTATTTCGTTTGGCTATAACATGCTTGGTGCGGTTATCCGCAGGACAGTTACAAAGAACAGCCAGCCTGTCACGACGCAATACAAACGTGATGCCTTGGGCAGAGTGTCTTGTAAGCAATATACTGATGAAGTTGGCTGGATTGAACCTAATAATCGATTTCCATTTGATGAGATCCTGTACGATGCATTAGGGAACAAAAATCTAATCTTTTACACTGACGGAAATGATAATCCGAAAATGTCCAGCAGTTCTTATGACGACCTTGGTAATCTGATTTTTATCCAAGAGCTTTATGGAGATTTTAGTAGCTCAATTTCCTATGATTATGATCAGATGGGATTGCTTACATCAATTTATTATCCTAGCGAAAGAACAGCCGTCTATACACGGGATGCTCTTGGCCGAGTCGAGTCGGTAAGTTTTAACGGTAAAACGATTGTCGAATACGATTATCTGGGCGATACGGTTATAAGTAAAAGGATGTCTGACGTAGATATTAAATATACAGCAGCTATAGATGGCTTGGGACGGATTACAGGTGAAACATACAGCAATATTTCCGATAGCAAGGGTTTTTTAAGTAACAGCTATGGATATACAGGACATTCAAGCCGGTTGGATGAACGTAACAGTGTTGATTATGGTTTTGACACACTTGGCCGGGTAATCAGCGAGGATGCCAATTCTTATACTTGCGATATTTTAGGTAATCCAACAAATACAGGTGAAGATAATTTTTCCTATACATTAGATAACGAAGATAGGGTCATCGATGTCAACGATGGCAATGACATTATCGCCGAGTATGAATATGACTGGCTGGGCAGGCGAATCAAAAAAACAGTCGAGAGTGTTGAAACGCGTTTTGTTTACGATATAATTGGTAATGTGATTGCTGAATATGAAAATGGCAGTTGGGCATGCGATTATGTATACGGTGCGAAGAGCGAACCGGTTTATATGCAGATACCTCAAACGACGAGTATGAATGCTGCAATGGAGAAGTTTATCAGCTTTGTCGACTCCTGGCTATGCAACCCTTATTGCAGTGCCAATGATTTGCAGTGGGATTACGATGAGGATGATCAAATTGACTTCATCGATTACGCTGCGGAGGTGAACAGTTTCACCGGGGCGTTTACTGTTAATGGCCGATATCTATTAACGGATTTCCGCAAAAGTGTTATTGGCAAAGTCAATCTTGACGGTAGCGTAGAAGAGGCTTCCTATAATGCATGGGGAATACCTTCTTATACAGGTGATTTGGAAGGTTTGGCAATCCTCTGGAACGGCTACTATTATGACGATGAAACAGATAATTACTATTTAAGGAATAGATACTACTCACCATTAGAGAGACGGTTCGTTAGCGAAGACCCGCGCGGAATTAACCCGGATGGTAACTGGAATAACCCGTTCAATGTATTAAGCCAATACAATGATGGTTTCGGCCTACGGGTTTACGCCCAATCCGACCCAGTGAATAAAAGAGATGATTGGGGCTTATGGTATTATGCTTTCCCCCGTCATAAAAGAGTAGAGGAAACCAGGACATTTGTTGTTGCTAGCGGTGTATGGGAAATGAAATATAATATTAGAGGGCTTGCTCAATTTGTCCGTTTAAACGAAGAGGAGTTTAGTAAGTGGGGTAAAAGAGCGATTTATAATGTAAACGGTGTAAATAAGTGTGGAGCTTGGGTGCCGAACCGTGCATACGTTGATGCTGGGGATATTTCGTTTTTCGGTGTTCCTAATATATTTCTTCAAATGGAAATGGAAAATATTTTTCATTATTTTTATGGGGAAGGCTATCGTCCCAAAATAGTCAAGAAAAACAGTATTGCCTCACTAGATCAGCATTTATCTGACTCAGATATTATTGCATGGGCCTTTGTTGGGCACGGAGCAGGAGGTGCCTTGAACCTCCCAGAAGATAGTTCGTATAGAGCCCCGCATGCTTCCTCAGTTTTACATCATAAGTTAGCCCAAGTGATTCTGTTTGCCTGTGAAGCAGGAAAGAAAGAAATATGGGATGACAGAATAGGGTACATAGGTTGGAAAGCTTTAATAAGTCGTTATGGATCAATTAGTATCTCATCAAAAAGTTTTAGGTCGTGGTCTGACTGGGATGATTTACCAACAGAATAAGGAGGCCGTATTGTGAGAGAAAAAAATAAGATTCCTTTAGCAATTTTTATTTCTTTAATATTACTTATAATTGTAACAGTCATTCTGATGGGAATTGCAAAGAGCCCTCCTTATGCCAGACAGATAGTTTTATTAAACGATATAAAAGGATGTATATGGTATGGCTTCAAGGAATACGCTATCTTTATTAAGCCTGACGCGGAAAAGGAAGAAATTGTTTTACCAAAATCGCTAACTGATTATACACCTGTAGTATTTTATCATGATTTGAAGGAACTTGAAAATTTAACTAAAGAATGCGACTTGGTTTATAACCCCAAAGGATATGAAAATAAGACATGGATAGTTATTTATAATGGGCATGATCTTAATACATGGTTAGGCGGAAATCTCACCTTGTGGAGCAATAAGGAGATCAAACGTAAACGAGGAATAATAAAGGAACTCAAAGAGTATGATGGCTTAAAATACTATAGCATCTCAGACTAATTTTTGATATAATTGTACATCTTGCTAATATAGATAAATAGCTCAAAATCTGAGGAGAGAAAGATGGAGAAGAGGCTATGTCTTTCGATTATAACATTTGTATTACTGTCAGCGATTGCTTCTGCTGAGATTATATATTCAGGTGAAGTTACCGGCAGTCCTTCTGATTGGACCAGCAGTACCAACGCATATATCGGTGATTGGGGATATGGTACAGTAACCGTTAACAGTGGAGATGATATTGTTTCAAGATCGGGCCGGATTGGGTACTCTGGGGATGGTGAAGTAACCATTGACGGCTTGAGTTCAAGTTGGCAAATGTCCAACAATATTTATGTTGGATACATTGGTTATGGTGTCACCGGTAAATTAAATATCACGAACGGTGCAAGTGTTCTCAATGACGAAGCAAGTGTCGGTTTTGGTTCGGATACAAGTGGAACCGTAGAAGTTAAAGGACTGCAGTCAACTTGGCAAACTGATCGACTGTATGTTGGTCACAGGGGGCAAGGTACCTTAAAAATAAGTGGTGGTGCTCAGGTGAATTGCCGAGAAGCGTATGCCGGTTATTACACAAACGCGAGCGGAGCAATAGAAATTGACGGCCAAGGATCAACATTAAATAGCGATCTTTCAGTAAATATTGGAAACTTCGCAGGTTCTGGCAGTCTCAGCATTCAACACGGTGCTGTATTTTCAGCTTCCAGCGTTAACGTGGGTGCAGGGGGATTGGGCGTTGTCAACGTTAGCGGTATCGATTCTAAATTGATATGCAGAGATGGTAGCTTAAATATCGGCAGGGGCGTAAAGGGAGGGATTGTCAATATTTCAAATCAAGGTTTGGTGATTGCTGATGATATTGATACAGGGTACTATCACGGTTTTGACACAGACGATTATGGATATGTTAACATTGAATCAGGGGGCACACTAGCGATTCTTGGAGACATAGATGACTCAATTTTTCAGTTCCTCACAAAAGTTGATGGTGATGAAGTCATTCGTTTTTGGGATTATGGATTGTCCGACTGGTCATTTATTACTAATGCGACTATGAATGAAGATTATCTTCTTGAATATATTTCTGATATGGACAGTGAGTTGTATGGTTATACACAGCTAACTGTCATTCC
>JANQHJ010000119.1 GCA_028282745.1 Sedimentisphaerales bacterium
GCTGCTCGTGCATATCAGGCAAATGTAGCTGTACTCAAACGCTACCAGACAATGGTTGAAAGTACTCTCGAACTCTTAAGATGATCAGAGGTTAACACATGATTAATTTTAATGCTAATGTCTCAAAAGTAGCCGCTAACGCTTATGCAGAAGCGGCCAAGACTATCAGCAACGACAAAAACTCAAAAGGCTTTGACAAGACCATGGACGTCATCAAAAAGAACCTCGCAGCGGTTGATGACAACCAGAGACAGGCCGATCAGTCCGTAGCCGATCTACTTTCCGGCAGGAATCAGGATATCACTTCAGTCGTTTCATCGGTCGCCAAAGCTGATATGAGCTTCAAGCTGTTAGTAGGCGTCAGGAACAAACTTATCGAAGCGTACCAGGCAACTATGAATATGGGTATCTGATAAAGAACGAGACATAAATTTAAACGAGCCTTGTTATGGATATTTTTAAAAAGTTAGGAGCTATTTGGGAAAACATCAGCATCGTGCAAAAGGCACTGCTGGTCGCGATAACATTAACGCTGGTTGCCGCCGGCGGTTTATTGGTCCACTGGGCCTCTAAGCCGGATATGCAATTATTATACAATGATCTCGACCCGGAGGAGGCAGGTAAGATCACTGACAAGATCAGTGAGAGGAATATAGCATATGAATTACGCGGCACCAGCGTCTTCGTTCCAAAAGAGCACGTTTATCAGCTCCGCCTTGATATGGCAAAAGAAGGACTACCCGAAGGTTCACAAAAAGGATACAACATCTTCGACAAACAGAAAATTTCCGTATCCCCAAAAGTTCAGGACATCAATCTCCAGCGTGCCTTGCAGGAAGAACTCGCAAAAAGTATCCAAATGATGGACGGCATCAATCATGCCCGCATACATATTACAAGCAGCGAAGATTCCATCTTTGCCAACGAATCGAAACAAACAACAGCTTCGGTCGCTCTGCGGTTGAAACCCGGATATGAGATTGGTCAATCAAGCATAGCAGCAATTACGCATCTCGTCGCAGGAGCGGTCGAAGGCCTCAAACCTGAAAATGTCACTGTAGTTGACAGCAATGGAAGGCTGCTCTCAAGAAGTCATGACGAGCTAACAGACAACGGAGCAGGTACCGTAGCTGATTATAGACAGAACATCGAAAAAAGCCTTGCTAAAAAAGCTGAGGATATGCTAATAGCCGTTCTCGGCCCCGGGCGGGCTTCTGTCAGAGTCAGTGCTGAGATCGACATGACCAGCTTAAGCACTGTCACTGAAAAATATGATCCCAAAGGCGTAGCTACAAAAGAGGAAATAGAAAGTACAACTGAAACACAGCCAGCAGGCAGTGAAGAAAACACTACGCCTGGCCAAAAAGAGCAGTCAAAAACAACTACCGAAACAGCGTTTGGAAAAACTGTAGAGCAAAAAACAGTACTGCCCGGCGAAATAAAATCACTGACCGTCGCGGCTTTTGTCGATCTGACACCTCCCGATGCCGATCCTAATAATCTCGCCGCCGCTACTCCAATTATGAGCATTCTCGATGTCGAAGGCATTATCAAAAACGCTCTCGGCCTGAAAGATACTGATTCTCTCAAAGTTGTCCAGGCAAGATTTAATCGTCCTAAAGACAACACAATGCCTGTTGCAGAAGCATCGAGCTGGCCTCGCTATATGATGATAGCAAAAAATGCATCGCTTGGAGTTATGGCGATTTGTGCCTTACTTGTATTTAAAATGTTTGCCAAGGCTGGAAAAAAAGCTACTGCCGCTTTGCCAGCCGAGCAGATGCAGCTGCCTGAAGGTGTACAGCCGGCAGCAGGTTTACTACCGCCAACTCAGGAAGCTAATGAGCCGGTAGTATTGCGAAGACAGATCGCAAGCGCACTGCAAAGTAATCCCGATCATGTTAAGAGACTCTTTGCGAGTTGGGTTGAAGAAAGGGAGTAACAGACAATGCCACTTACCCAAAAGCAAAAAGCGGCAATGCTCCTCATGTCGCTCGATACTGGCACAGCCTCCCAGCTGCTCAGTGACGTCAAGCCGGAAACGGTACGGGAACTGGCTGTTGAATTAGCCTATCTTGATGCCGCCGGCTATGCCAATACCGAACAGAGCCTTATGTACGCCAAGGAATTTTGCAGCTCGCTCAGCATGAAAGGGGAATTCCATGTTAAGGATTTCCTGCAGGAAATGCTTAATAATACTGTCGGCACAGAAAAAGCTACTCAGATCCAATCCGATATTAAAGGATTGCTCCAGGAGCGTGACCCTTTTATCCCGATCAGAAATTCAAATGTCCAGACAATATCTGAGATACTAAAAGAAGAGCACCCCCAAGCCATTGCGGTGGTTTTATCGGAGCTGACACCAAAGCAAAGCTCTGGTGTTCTTAAGCTGCTGGATGAAGAAATATGCCGCAATGTAATCGCAAGAATGACCTCCCAGGAGAGAATTACCCCCGAAGCCAAAAATCGTATCGCTGAGATGGCATGCGACAAACTGCGAAAATTAAAAACCTCGGACGGTGGAACTGTGCAGGCTCACCCGGAACAATCATTGCGACAGGTAGCAGTCATTCTTCGTAATCTCGGCATGGAAATTCGTGACGGGATGCTAAAGGCCATTAAAGATAAAGACGCAGACGCAGCTGTCAAAGTCGAAAACCTTATGGTCGTCTGGGAAGACATTCCGCTGATAACCGACCGCTCACTGCAAACGATCCTTCGGGATATTGATGCCGGCAAAATGGCGGTTGCTCTTGTTAAGGCTGACGAAGGGATAGCGATGAAAATTAAAACGAACATATCGGAAAGAATGGCTCAGACACTCGAAGAGGAAACAGCCCTTATGTCTGAGCAAACCAGTGAAGATATAGAAAAGGCCCGTGAAGAGATACTGGAACTGCTTAGAAGCAAAAATGCCAACGGTGACCTCGCATTTATGGAACAAGAATAATCCTATGGAACAGGTAAGTTTAAATCTTAACAGTGCCATACAGAGTATTGAGGTTGTAACGGGTCATCCCAGCAGCCCTCAAAGCGGCCCGGCACCACCTCAGAATGCCGATCCGTCTATTACCATGGGCCAGATCGAGCAGAAGAAAAACCAGCTCACTCAATTATGCTCCGATCTCGAAAATCTTATCAAGAACTTAGCTCAGTCCCAGGCTGAGCTTATCGTACAACATAAGCAGGACATTGCAAATCTTAGCGTTGAGATAGCGCGAAAGATCATCGCTCATAAAGTAGAGAACGACGACTATCAAATAAAACAGATAGTCGAAAACGCTCTCGAAGACGCACCGGTCAATCAGGATATTATTGTGCGTCTCAATCCAAAGGACTGCTCGCAGATCGAGCAGCTTGTAAAACAATCGAAATTTGAAATAGCTTCGCAGGTAACATTCGTCGCCGATGCCAAAATAGGCCCGGCTGAATGCGTCCTCGAAACACCAAAGGGAATTATCGAATCATTCATAGACCAGCACCTCGAAAAGATCAAACAGGCGCTGGTCAAAGCCGGATAAATATGGAAACAAAGATAAACACAAGCTTGTCAATAAATTTTGATAAACTCAGCACAATGGTGCGTGAAGTAAACCTGCACCATTGTAAAGGCGTGGTAACTCGCGTAGCCGGGCTGGTCGTTGAGTCGAATGGCCCGGTATTAGGTCTTGGCGAGCTTTGCGCTATCGAACTGCGTGACGGCAAAAGAGTTCTCGCCGAGGTGGTTGGATTCAGAGATGACAGGCTCATTTTGCTGCCGCTCGAACATATCGAAGGCATTTCGCCCGGCGATTCGGTAACCGCAAGAAGCACCTCCCGGCACATAATGCTCAGTGACAAAATACTCGGCAGAGTAATGAACGGGCTCGGCGAACCAATAGACAATAAAGGCCTTCTTTGCGGTAGAGACAAAAAAACGCTCGATTCACAAAGCCCCGAACCGCTAAGAAGGCAAAAGATACATGAACCATTGCCTTTGGGTATAAGATCGATAGATTCACTGATAACCTGCGGCAGAGGTCAGCGAATAGGCATCTTCGCCGGCAGCGGTGTTGGTAAAAGCGTTTTGCTTGGCGATATCGCCAATGGCTCCGACGCTGACATAAACGTTGTCGCACTGATAGGTGAACGTGGAAGAGAAGTCAGGGAATTTTTAGAAGAAGACCTTGGCCCGGAAGGACTTACTAAAAGCGTTATCATAGTAGCTACTTCCGACTCGCCACCTATCCAGCGAGTAAAAGCAGCTTTCATGGCCGCCACCATCGCCGAATATTTCCGCGATAAAGGCAAAGATGTTTTGTTTATGATGGACTCATTAACAAGATTCGCACAGGCACAGCGTGAAATCGGGCTTGCGGCAGGCGAACCGCCAGCCTCAAAGGGATACTGCCCGAGCGTCTTCGCTCTAATGCCTCGATTGATCGAACGGCTCGGCAAATCATCTGTCGGAAGTATCACCGGCATTTTGACTGTGCTTGTTGAAAACGACGACATGAACGATCCCGTCGCTGACAGCGCAAGAAGCCTGCTCGACGGCCATATCGTTCTCTCACGTAAATTAGCAGAGAGTGGCCATTTCCCCGCGGTCGATATTCTAAGCTCCATAAGCAGATTGATGCCGGCTGTTTCATCACAAGAACACAAGATAGCAGCCCAAAAGCTAAGACAGATATACGCTATATATAAAGACGCCGAGGATCTCATTAATATTGGGGCTCTTGCTCCCGGCAATAATAAACGCATTGACGGCGCGATAACACTTATAGAAAGAATACGCAATTTCCTTATTCAGCCGGTAAGGCAGAAAACGGAATTCGAAAACACGATCAAGCAGTTGACGACCATTACAAACACCTGGGATGAGTTGACCGGTGCTGATAATTAGAAAAGACTGTAAATGAAAAAGTTTATATGGCGATTACAGAAAGTACTGGATATTAATCAGAAAAGGGAAAAGGCCGAAAGAGCTAAATTGTTCGAAGTTACCGAGCAATTGGCACTGGCAAGAACCCAGCTTCTGGCCCAGCAGAGAATTTTACAGGATGTGATTAACCAGGTAGCAAAAGACGATACAACACAGCGTTTGAATAAGCAGGAATTATTATTAAAAAGCACGAAAACAAATGACAGTATTATAAAAAATATAAAAGAAAATATCACTCTTCTGAACGAAAAGAAAAGAAAGATCACAGAAGAGTTCTTGAAGCTTAAACGATCAAACGAAGCAATGGAAAAATTAAGACAAAAAGCAAAATTAGAATATATATCCGAACAGGAAAAATTAATGCAGAAGGAAATGGACGAGCATACGGGTATTCGCTTCGCGAGAAAAATAGCGCAACACAATTGATATATCATGCGAAATCCAGCTTGTTGATAAGGAGAAATAACAGTGAACAAAAAAATGTTAATGATAACGGCTCTGGTAAGTGTAGTCGCTCTCGGCGGAACATTTGCGATAAGTTTCATGGTCTCTAAAAAGTTTAATACGCTAAAGGAAGAACTGGCTAAGCAGCAGGCTACCGAGGAAAAACCGGTTACTCCACAGGCCAGGCTACTCAAGGAAATGACCGATGTAACTGAAGAAAAGCCTATCACTATGGCCCTTGGCGAAGACCAGCTTCAAAACCTCATTCGCGAAGTACGAGATAAGATACATACATACAATACCAGGCTTATAGAGCTTAGAAAATCCGAGGAAAGGCTCCAATCAGCTCAAAGGTCACTGCGAGATGATATTGATGAATTGACCGGCCTGCAAACCGAGCTGGCTTCAACGGTTGCCGAGCTCAAACGTCAGAAGGTATTGCTAAAACAAACTCGTATCGAGATCGCTAAGTCTGAGAAAGACAACCTTGAAAAGATCGCGGCTGCTTATGACAAGATGAAACCAGCCGGTGCAGCTGAAATCTTTACTAATATGACAAAACTTGAAACCTCTGAAACAAGAGGACTTGAAGAAGTAATAAAGATCATGAACTATATGACTGACCGCACCAAAGCCAAAGTGCTGGAATCGCTGGTATCAACCCAGCCCCAGTTGGCAGCGGTGCTCAGTACTGAATTGAAACGCGTAAAGGAGGTCGTTGACTAAAATGGACCTTGCAACAATTATAGGCATTACTCTTGGTTTTTTCGTTATCATGTTCGCCATTATTGGCGGCTCTGGAGGCAGTGCTGCGATATTTTTCAACGCGCCGTCGCTTGCCATTACGATCGGCGGTATGATCTGCGCGACCTTGATCCACTTTTCACTACCTCAGTTTCTGGGCATCTTCTCCATTATGAAGAAGACCCTGTTCTCCAAGATACCGCCGCCTTCAACATCTATACAGAACATGGTCAATTTCGCCGCCATTAACAGACGAGACGGAGCCCTGGCACTCGAGCAGGAAATAGGCAAGCTTCAGGATCCATTTTTTGTTAAGGGTTTGCAGATGCTTGTGGACGGTCAGAACGACGATTCGATCCGCGATATAATGTCACTCGAAATCGACAATCTCAGGATCCGCCATGCGACAGGTAAAAAAATCCTTGAGTTTATGGGAGCTGCAGCTCCTGCATTCGGCATGATCGGCACACTGATTGGTCTTGTACAGATGTTAACCAACATGAGTTCGCCCGACTCGATCGGTGCCGGTATGGCAACGGCGCTTCTGACAACATTCTACGGTGCTTTTGCCGCAAACCTCGTTTTCATTCCGTTATCAGGTAAGCTTGGTATATATTCACAGGATGAAGCTACCAGTAAGGAAATGATCGTCGAGGGTCTATGCGCTATCGCAGGAGGTGAGAACCCGACGGCGGTCAGGGAAAAGATGCACGCCTTCATTTCTCATAGCAGACGTAAGGAAGTTAAGGCTAATATCTAATGGCCCGTGAGAAAAAACCATTCAAAGAAGAAGAAATGCCGGGCGCTCCTGAATGGATGGTTACATTCAGTGACTGTATGACATTACTTCTTACTTTTTTCGTGCTGCTGTTGAGCTTCTCCAGCTTTGACGAACGGGAATTCAGCAAACTACGCGTCATCTATTGCAACGCCTTCAACACGATCAACTCACGCAGACAGTCAACCAGGGAAGCTATGAATCCTCCTGAGCCAAAAGTCTTTGCAGAAGAATTAGACAAAGGCAGCGATAAATCTACTCTTGAAGATAGAACTGAGGGCACTATAAAAGAAAGCTACAAAGACGACTACAAAAAACACAAGGTTTTCCTGATACGCTCTGAAGAAATGTTTATTGCCAAGGGAATCGCAATCTCAAAACAAGGCAAAGAGACCCTTTCAACCATGGCTAAATTCCTCAAAAGAATGCCCGGCCGGGTGGTTGTAGGTGAAAACAGCAGCTTACGTAGTAACCGGGATACAAATCTTGCTATGAAGCGGACATGGGCAATAATTGATTATTTTAATAAAGCCGGTGGATTAAGCACTGATCGATTCAGTGTTTGTGCCGATTCAATGGTAGGTAAAAAGGGGTTTGCCTTTTTTAATTTAGATACTGACACGACCAGGCCGGACAGGGTCGTTGAAATAATATTGCTTGAACAGAGTCTTTATAATTGAGAGCTAAGAAACCGCCACCAGAAGATGAAGGCCAGAAAGTGCCTGGGTATATTGTCACCTTCAGTGACATGGTTACTCTTCTGCTCACATTTTTCGTTATGCTTTTAAGCCTGGCTAATACACAGGATCCTGAGCTATTCAATTCAGGCCGAGACTCTTTCGTAAGGTCAATAAAAGGATACGGACTTGGCATCCTTTTTGGAAAGAAAGAAAGCATGGAATTTTCAGACCCCAAGGTACTTAATAAGGTGGAAAATCCGGAAGATATTGATCAGGAAACGGCAATTGATGCCAGGGAGGAACGCACGCGAAGAATATTCAGCCAGATACAGGAATCAATGAAGACAATGCCCTCGGATCTGAGCGGTGGAAAGATCGATTATCCGGCGCCAGAGATAAAGTTCGCCGCTGGAAGTGTAAAGCTCGAAGACCATGCCAAACAATATCTTGAAGATTTCTGCTCAAGAATACAGAGCGACCCTGATATTGAATCGGCCAGCTTATATGTTCTGGGAATCGCTACTGAAGCAGCTTCCAGGCAAAAGCAATGGTCGCTATCAGCATTACGGGCTAAAGCAGTCTCCGATTACATCGCCAGGATACTTCCCGAACAGCAACGCCCCACTATTTACTCATGGGGAGCCGGCCCCGGCAAGGTCTGGACAAACGACGATAGCTCAATGGCAAAGAACTGTGAGATATTGATTTCGATAGTAAGGTAAACGATTTGATAACAGCTGTATAAATTTTCAACAAAAACACCAAATAAGCACAAAAAAACCTCGAATTTAGGCCAAAAACACGCCTTTATTTCAGGCACAGTTTTTGCTCTAAGATATTTAAACAAAATATCTTAGGGTGCCCTGGAATATGTTTAAGAAAAGAACAAAAATAATGGTTGTTCTCGCGGTGGTTATTCTGGTCATTACCGCAACTACAGCCAGTGAACCGGACGAATCGAAGTTAGGTTTATCATACAAAAACTCTGATCTCGACCCAAACGATCCGAACTTTCCTTTAAATAATACAGACTCGCTCAATACCGGCAAAATGTTCGCTCAGTTGATGCTGACTATGCTGATAGTTATTGCTCTTGGTATAGCGGCATTTTATATGTCGAAGAAAGTCGGTTCCAAAATAGTCAATATTAGCGGCAGAAAGATCAGGCTCATTGAAACTTTCCATCTTGGTACACGAAAGGCCGTACATCTTATCGAAGTCGAGAATCACAAGCTCCTGATCGGCTCGACACAAACAAACATAACAAAAATAGCTGATCTAACCGACAATCCAGAGAATTTAGTTGTACCTGATTAGGATTTAGAGCAATAAAAATGATCACAAGGAAAAGTGTAATATTATTATCTGTCATGCTTGTGCTTAGCATTTTTGCTTTGATTGATGTTCACGCTCAGACCGATGGACAGGAAAATGCAGATGCTCTTCCGAGTGTAACCGATCTGATGAAGCTCATCGATAAAACAGCAAACACCGAGGCCCAGCCGAGGGATTTCACTACTCCTGTTAAGCTTGTCATAATTTTTGCCGGTCTTGCAATACTACCGACCCTGCTCATAATGACAACATCATTTACTCGAATTATCATCGTCCTGTCATTCATTCGCAGAGCACTTAGCACACAAACTATCCCTCCTAACATTGCTGTTGTCGGATTAGCTTTGTTTTTAACTTTGTTTACAATGGCTCCGACTTTTTCAATGGTTAATACCAAAGCCATCCAGCCTTATATCAACGAAGATATTGAATTCGAAGCCGCCAGCTCTATCGCACTGGATCAGCTCAAAGAATTCATGCTCCGTCAGACAAGAGAAGCTGATCTTTCGTTATTTGTAAAAATCTCAAAGATCCAGCCACCAGATGGCCCGATGGAGATACCAATGCATGTTGTTGTCCCCTCTTTCATAATTAGTGAGTTCAGAACGGCATTTGAGATAGGATGTTTATTGTTCATCCCGTTCTTATTACTCGATATGATAATAGCGAGCACACTATTAAGCGCCGGTATGATGATGCTGCCGCCGATGATGATCTCACTGCCGTTCAAGCTTATTCTCTTTATTCTCGTGGACGGCTGGTCGCTATTGGCGAAAAGTCTTAGTTTGAGTTTCCAATAACTCCTTATAGGAATCATTAACATGGATAGCAGTTTAGCTTTATATTTAGGCAGGCACACTCTTGAGACGGTCCTTATAGTAGCCGCTCCTGTTTTGATCACATGTATGGTTGTCGGCGTTTCGGTAACACTCATACAGGCTGTTACATCAGTCCGCGATATGAGCCTTACAATAGTTCCCAAGCTGCTGGCTATGGGAATGGTTTTATTGTTCACAGGCAGTTGGATGCTTGAGATCGTACTGCGTTTTACATCTGAAATGTTCGGGATGATCCAGGATATCTGTCATTAAACCATGGACCCACTAAGCCAAAAAATATTTGGGCTGATGCTCATCATGACCCGCATTTCGGCATTCGTTTTAATAGTGCCGGTATTCAGCTGGAAGAATGTACCAGTCAGGGTCAAAGCATCTATGATTTTATTACTGACTATAATGTTTTATGCCGCTAAAACGCCTAACGTTCCTGCCGTCGAGTTATCAGTAATACAAATAACACTGCTAATGGGTTTCGAAGCGACCTATGGATTAGCATTAGGCTTACTGCTTGCATTGTTATTCGCTGTGATCAAAACAAGCGGTATTATTGCTGAAAGACAGATGGGATTTGCCGTAGCCCATGTAATAGATCCCTTGACCGGACAAAGAGGCCAGCCTGTTGGTACTTTAATGGAGATGATCTTCATTATAATATTTTTAAGCGCAAACGGTCATCATTTGTTCATGCTGGTCATCTCTCAAAGTTTCGACAGCTATGCACTTGGCACAATGCCTGATATTACAACGCTGGCAACTGCCGTAACTGAAGCCGGCTCTGTTATGCTGGTAGCTGCTTTAAGGCTCGCAGCCCCTCTTTTGACAGCATTTCTCTTGTTGATGATCGTGTTGGCTGTACTTGCAAGACTGGCACCTGAAATGAATATACTTTTTATCTCACTCCCCATGCGAGTCGGGCTCGGAATTACTATGGCTATGATCTTTATTCCGTTTATACAGGGCTACGTCTCAGAATTCACTCAATGGATGAACAAGCTCTTACCTTTGTAAAAAGATTCTATTATGGCAGAAAAACCGGCAGCAGAAAAAACCGAACAACCCACGGGCAAGAAGCTAAGCAAAGCTCGCTCCGAAGGACAGGTTCCCCAGAGCATTGAGTTTGTATCTGCCATAACTATAACCGTGCTTGTCGCATCTCTTGCTTTACTTGCTCCCGGGATGTTTAACATGGTCTGTGTCCAGATAAAAGAGAGCACTGCATGCAATTACTCAGTATTTGCAAACAGCGAAGTTTTTAACGGCTTTGTTAAAGATAAGATATTAACGGTAATGTCAATAACTTGCCCAATCTTAACAATCCTGATGATAACTACCATCATCACAAACATAACTGTGTCCGGGCCAAATTTCACAGGAAAAGCTATAAAGCTTAAGTTTGATGCTCTTAATCCGGTCTCTGGTTTTGGTCGCCTTTTTAATATGAAATCACTGGTCAAATTAGGGTTTTCAATAGTAAAAATAGTATTCATTAGTTTTATAGTGTGGCTCTATCTACGTAACAAGGTTGAAGTGCTGGGAACTCTTCGATGGGCCTGGACACCTGAAATATTAGCTTCTATTGGCAAACTCATATTGGGTTTGATGATACGTATTTGTGTTGGCATCATAATAATAGGCTTAGCCGATCTGGCTTTTCAGAAATGGAAATATATCCAGGACCTGAAAATGACCAAGCAGGAAGTAAAGGACGAGCATAAAGAGACTGAAGGATCGCCAGAGATTAAGAAAAGAATAAGAACACTTCAATTCCAGGCTGCACTGCAAAGAATTACCCAGGAAATCCCAAAAGCTAATGTCATACTTGTAAATCCAACTCATTACGCAGTTGCTTTGAAATATGATGCCAAAAGCATGGAGGCTCCGCTACTTCTCGCCAAAGGTGTTGACCACATGGCCGAGAAAATAAGAGAAATCGCTCGCGCCAATGGTATCCCGATCATACGCAGGCCCGAATTAACAAGAACTATATACGCCACAGTCAAGCCCGCCCAAAATATCCCGCCTGAACTCTATGTCGCTGTGGCTGAGGTATTGGCGTTAATTTACAGACTTAAAAAAGCAAAGCAGGCTTAATCAATGGCAAAAACCAATAAAACAGAACCGAAAATTCAGGTGGTTCTCAATCTCTACAGACAAAACACTATACTCGCCGTTACGGGTATAGCAGCTATAATTGCCGGATTTATTTTCCCTGGTTCTGCTGTCCTTATCGATCTATTGCTGGTTCTGACCATAACACTTACAGGTGCGGTTATTGCGGTAGCCTTATCAGACAAAAAAACTGACGAATTGAAAGGTTTTACCACACTTGCTATCGCGACTGCAGCCATACAATTAACTATTGCGATAGCCTTCGTTAAATTAATATTAACACAAGCCTCTGCGGGCTCTTTAATATCAATAGTAAAACATCTTAACTTATCAGGCGAATTGCTAAGCCCATTGTTTAACGTCTTGATATTTGGCCTTAACGCAATCGTGTGGTTTGTATTTATTCTGATACTGGCGAAAAAAGTTATAGTTCGCTCCGACAATTGTATCGAGCAAATCACAGCAATAGAGTTATCGCCGGTAGATGAAGATTTTTCTATTATCAATACAACCCCAACAAACCAGATCCAGCAAGCCAAAGCTTTCTTTATTTCTATAGCGGCTTTTGCAAG
Source organism: Sedimentisphaerales bacterium (assembly GCA_028282745.1). Taxonomy (GTDB): domain Bacteria; phylum Planctomycetota; class Phycisphaerae; order Sedimentisphaerales; family Anaerobacaceae; genus JANQHJ01. The sequence goes on from JANQHJ010000119.1 coordinate 12,426, forward strand.
GTTCAATATCTGCAGTTCAGTTATTATATTAATAACGATCCTGATCGCTCTTTTCACCGCTGTGGCAGCCCCGCCTACAAATTCAAATGGGAGTGTTTCAGCTAATGCTTATATATCTCTTGTCACAAGCTCCGCTATCATTATTCAAACAATTAGTTCATTTTTGATATGGGCAGTTCTAAAGCGTACAAACAAAAATGCCGAAAGCATGATTTTGAAAAACGTGGTCTGTGATGAACTGTCCGAAGAGCGCATAAAAGTCACCGCAAGTGAAATATCTAATGATATAAAGCATTACGAGCCGGAGCAAATATATCATTTGTCCGATCTAAACATACACCAGGAAGTCGAAGAACAACAGGCCGCAGCTTTGAGAATGGAATTATCAGCCAGCTCCAGGAGAGAAACTGCCGACTATTAAAGTCAGCAGATATTTTCCAAATAGCTTGTTCTTTATGATCTTGAACCAAACGCCAGAATATACTGCAGCTGTCCCTGCATTAATGATAGTGTCTGCTCAAGAGCCGCGAAACGCTGGATCAGTCGATCCTCTCTTTTACCCAGCCTGTACTCTTCAAGCTCGATCTTATCTTGAAGGGTCTCCATCTTATCATCCAGGCTGTCCTGGCTAATCGTAAGGGAACCCTCTGTTATATGCAGTATATTTGATAACGAATCTTCGATGTTACCTGTAAAGCCCTGTTTGACCCTGATAGTCGCATAGCTTGTACTACCGGCGGTTCCTGTTAAAGGCGCTGTAACCTGCAAATTATATTCAGGATACACAGGATCACCGTCACTATCCAGGCTTGTATTTCCTATTATAACATTATCGACAATAGTCGTCGATCTGTACTGCGAATCGTTTTCATCGGATTTTTTGATGAATGCTTCCGAAAGATTCCCGGAGCCGTCATACACAGCCTTAACCATATAACTGCCGGCGGTTGTATTATTGCCGGCTCCGTAAAACTTAATGTCATTACTGTTAGAGCTACCTGTCTTATCGGCACCTATCAAAGCTAAAACCCCAAGATAATCGTCGGCAATGGCTTCATTAAAAGTTGCGGAATCAAGAGATAAAAATCCATCGCTATCAAGGTCCAGTCCTATCTGTGCCGGATTCAGGAAGCTATCAATATCCTCGACAAAACCGTCTGTTTGTGAATACAAAGGCGTACGAAGCTGTTCCCGGATAAGCCTGACAAGGTAATCGCCAATAAGAATGCCGGCTTCATCCGCATTTTCACTGTATTTTGTGTTCTCTTTTATATTTGTTACAACGTCATTATAAGCACTGATAAAAGCATCAAGATTCGTTTTAACGGATTCCACATCCCTTGTCAGCGTTATTTGCTCCCCATTAGCGTCCGTAACATCATGCAGATGTAAGGTTACGCCTGCTATCACATCATCAACCGTATTCGAACTGCGTGTAATCCAGTCATTTGCGCCTCCAGGATAGCCATCGACTTTTATTTGGGAATCCTGGGCTTGCTGGGTCTCTGTAAAATCAGCCTCTGCAAAATTCGCAAGATCAGCTGTTGTAACACCTCCATCCGTCTCGTCCCAATCGGCAGCAGCATCGGGCAGTGTTAAAGCAGCAGTACTGCCGCTACCCTGGGTAAATGTCAGGTTTATCGACATATCACTGCTACCTGATGCATCGCTTACCAAAGTGATCTTTCCGTTCTCAAACCTTGCTGTCGCGATACCGTCGAAGGCATCGTTTATCTCACCTATCAAATGCTCTATCCTGGTATTGTCCGTAACCGTCAATTGGACCTGTGTTATAGCTACACCGCTTGCGTTGGTTCCATTGATATTGATCGTATCGCCGGTTCCAAGCGTACCACTGAACTGGTCAAGCTCAGTTATCCTGCTCTGCAGGGTAGCGTTATCACTATCAACCTCGAATTCCCAGTCCATCTCCCAGACTTCCGTATTGCTGGAATTGATCTTTATTTCATAATCTGTTCCTGCGTCATTACCGCTAAGGACAAGATGGTGCATATCATTGTAAAAAAGCAATCCAGCTGTAACACCGGGATTTTCCGCGTCATTATTAATAAGACCGACAAGATCATTGAGTGTTGTCGTATCAGTAGTTTCGATCACAATTTCTTTGTGATTATATGAAAAAATGAAAGTCCCTTCACCCACATAATCCTCTGCGTATTCCAGCCCCGTCGAATGAACCCAACGCTCGGCTGCCGCAAGCTGGTTGATAACGACACTATGGTTACCCTCAAAAGCATCATGGCTTGCCTCAGCAGTAACGATATCTTCATCGCTGGAAGCTACACCATAAGCCCTTAGCTTTTCGTCATCATATAAAGCTTTCGATTTCGACTGCAATGTACTAAGCAATCCCTGCAGCTCACTAAGTACATTCTTTTCTTCCTGGTGTTTGGCTTTACGGGCCTCATACATATTGATCGTGCGACGCTCAACCGCCATCAACTGAGCTATCAATGACTGCGTGTCAATACCTGTCGAAAGCCCGGATAATTGTATCGAAGACATAACTTCGCTCCTACCATTCAATAGTTATCTAAAAGTCTGATATAACAGGCTTTACCCTATTTTTCGCTTGTTTTAAGCTTTTACTTAATTCCATATTAATCAAATGGCTTTATGGCCCCATCTCAATATAATCATTTATCCTTATGGGACTTATTTCTAAGGTTCTCAATAATATTTATCAGCGTCGCGTCGAGATCTATTTTAGGCTTGTATCCGATCAGCTGATTAATCTTCTTTAAGCTGGGGACTCGTTTCATCATATCATCAAATTCTTTGCCGTAAGCTTCTTCGTATGATAAAAACCTCTTCTCGCTGCTGCTGTTAGTTAATTTGATCACCTTATCCGCCAACTGCTCTATCGTTATTTCCTGATCTGAGCCAATATTAAAAACATTCCCGGCAGCCTCCGGGCAGTCCATTAAAGATGTCAAACCAGAGACAACATCACTTACATGCACAAAGCACCTGCTCTGTTTACCTGTTCCGTAAATACAAACAGGCTCATTATTAAGAGCGCTCTGAACAAAGCGCGGCACAACCATTCCATACTGCCCGCTCTGGCGCGGCCCAATAGTGTTAAATATCCTTACAATAACAACCGGTAATTCATACTGGTCGTAATAAGCTAATGCCAGAAACTCATCGATAGCCTTGCTGCACGCATATGACCAACGTGAAAATCTCGTACTGCCAAACATCGTATCATCATCTTCGCTAAACGGCACTGCCTCACTTTTACCATAAACTTCACTTGTCGAGGCTATTAATACATTCTTTTTGAATTTATTTGCGGCTTCGAGAACAACTTCACTACCATGAATATTGGTTTCGATCGTGCGGACAGGCTCATCGACTATTAACTGAACCCCTACCGCCGCCGCCAGATGATAAACAATATCACACTGAGAAACTAAACCGTTGACCGTTCCGATATTTCTGACAGTATCTTCAACAAACTCGAAACGCTTATTATCACGAACAGACTGCAAATTTTCTACTCGGCCGGTACTAAGATCATCTAATACAATTACATCATTGCCCTGACCAAGCAACTCCTCAACGAGATGCGAGCCAATGAATCCTGCGCCACCGGTTACTAATATCTTCATATCACAACTTTCTGAAATAAATTCATTAAAACATCAAATTTGTCATATTTGAGCTACCATATTGCGTTCGAACAACTCCCCCAGTTGCTTACATTTATCTGCCAATGCCCTGACCTGATCATTACCCGAACTCATGCGTTGACATTGTTCGAGTGCTTCTTTAGCATGTTCTAATGCAACTTGAGCGTATATAGGAATTTGCGTTGCCATGTAATATTTGCAAATATTGATGTAAGTAATCGCTACCATGAGTTCACCATGTGCCTGCTTTAATTCACTGGGAATATCGGCCCAATTGACATCCGGGAATAATTCCTCGAGTTCGAATGTCTCTCTAAATCTTGTCAATACTCCAAATTGACATCGGATCTTTTCCTCAGAATGACTCTTAGAAAGACTTTCAGGCTCAAGCCGTCTGTAATATAAGGCCTCTGGTAGATGACTTGCATTTAAATCTGCTTTGGCAAATCGCATCATTATATCGTAATCTTCTCCTATAATCAGCGATTCATCGAAATACCCTATTTTACTAAAAACACTTTTCTTAATACATGTCCTAAACGGCACAACTGGATAGCCAAAACGGAACAAATCCCTGATAAATGACCTTCTATCGGTATATTCACGTCTGTGTATAATGCGGTTTTGACCGTTGTCATCCTCAATTAAAACATCGTCGCAATAAACAAGGTCGGCCTCAGGATGCTTTTGGAAATGCTCCATGTGCTTTGTTATTAATTCCGGATCGATAAAATCATCACAATCAACTTTTATCACAAAATCCCCCATAGATCGCCTAATGCCCTCATTGTGAGTAGCTGCCAATCCTTTATTCTCTTGTTCAAAATATCTGATCCTGTTATCACTGAAGCTCATAATTATATCTTTACTCGAATCGGTAGAACCGTCATTTATGATGATAACCTCAAACTGGGGATAATTCTGACTCAAAACGCTTTCTATCGCATGCTTTAAGTGTTTTTGGCCGTTATAAACAGGCATTATCACAGATACAAGCGGAGCACCTTTTTCATTGCCCCCTGATGATTCTTCTACGACGTTTTCACACTTTACGCCTTTTAATTTCTCAAATTTTGACATTAATAGCTTTAATTCTTCTCGCCTACGCTGTGTTAGTTTTAGATTATTATCACTCATCAGGCTTTCATAAACTTCTTTTATCTTATCATAATCACCTGATAATGAATAAGATTCTATTAATTTGATGCTGCTAAAAAAGAAACACTCACGCAGCCATTCATTCTGTTGGGGTAATAACTCAACAGGGAAACGGCCAATTGTATTAAAATATTCTCTTATAGAGCTTAAAACCGCTTGAAAAGCAATTATCGCACCATCATAATCTTTTTCATCAATATATTCTAATCCAAGGCATGAGCAATCCTGTATTTCCTGCACATCTATTTCTTTGCTCTTTCCATTATCATAAATCCCGACGCTTGGCTCTTGCCCTCTTCTCTTATAAGCATTCATTCTGGCTCTTTGCGTACAAATCCTGCCAATTTTAACTTTCTCTGGATGATGACTTTGGGAATACTCCAGTTCCCTGTTATAATATAGTATATCATCAACAAATCTAAGGCCGCAAACCTCTTCCATCTTAAAGCATATATCCCTGTCCTCTGCATATAGTATTCTGTCATCATAGCCTTGAGTTCTATAATAATCCTTTAATTTAAATGTTCTAAATGCTGTAGCAATGTGCTTGTCTAAATCAGTTTTACCAGGAACAATTTTTGCCCCTACACCACGAAAGGTTGGATTCAAATCAGGATCGCAGCGCATGTGCTGGGAATATATCAGGCCATCTTCCGGATGGTCAATATGAGCTTGATACATGATGGAAATTGCGTCATTCCGCAAAACATCATCGCTATCCAGAATGCCAAAAATCTCAGAACGCACGTTACTAATCGCTGTTTTCAAAGCAGCAATATACCCCCGGTTAGCATGATGTTCTATAAGCCTGATACGTTTATCATCAAGATAACGCTTTATTATCTCTATGGAATTGTCTGTAGAACGGTCCTCTACGATTATAAGCTCCCAATCTTTAAATGTCTGTGCAATAACAGACTCTATAGCATCGCCTATATACTCGGCATTATTATAGTTAGCCATTATAACCGACAACTTCGGAACACGGGTCGCATCGGCATATTTTGTCTCTTTGATACCATCTACAGCATCTTGTGAAGTATTTTGAGGGTAACATAAAGATTTGTTGATCTGCTTAGCTTGTGATACTAATTGATTTAATTGATCTTCATGGTACTTGGTTAACTCAATTCTTTCCTGTTTTTTCAGGCGACCATAAACTTCACGGATCTTTTCATGGTCACCGGTTATCAAGCAGCAATGAATGAATTGGGTGGTACATGCATAATAACACATACATAGATATTTATACTCATCGGTTTTCTCAAAATAGGGATCATCGCAACTTGAATTTAAATAATTTTCGATAACATCTATAATCGCAATAAAAATAATCTTGGCATCATTGTAGTTCTGCTCTTCGATATATTTTAGACCAAGTTCATAGCAATCGTTCATTTCTTCAATAATGAGTGTAGCATTATCACTACAGAATCTAATGGCAACTATGGGCTTTTGCCCCCTTCTCTTATAAGCATTTAATCTTGCTCTTTGAACATTCTGCCTGCCAATAGCTGCTTTTTGGGGATCATGACCAAGAGAATGAGGCAGTTCTCTATAATAATATAAATTCTTATTGATAAATTTTAAGCCGCTGACTTCTTCCATCTTATAGGATATATCCTTATCCTCAGCGTATAGTACCTCGTCCCCATAACCGAGTGTTTTCTTATAATCAGCAAGTTTAAAAGTCTTGAAGTGGCTGATGACATTACTTTCAAGATTTGTTTTGCCGGCTGGCACATCATTACAATATCCGGTGCATCTTGGCTTTAATAACTCATCACAACACAAAAACTGGGAATATATTAAGCCTGCATCTGCATTTTCAACATGTGCATTGTACATTATTTCAACGGCATCGCTTCGCAATACATCGTCGCTGTCGAGCAATCCAAATAATTCAGACCTTACATTATCGATGCCAGTTTTAAGCGCACCTATATAACCTTTATTCTCATCATGCTGAACCAGCCTGATACGATCATCGTTAAGATACCTGCCGATTATCTCCAGCGAATTATCCTTAGAGCAATCATCAATAATTATAAGCTCCCAGTCCTGAAAGGTTTGATTAACGACCGATTCAATGGCCTCGGCAATATATTTGTCGTTATTATAATTAGCCATGATAATCGAAAATCGCATAGAGCCTGTTTTCTGAGGAGCTTCATTATTGATTACTTGTTCAGGATTGATGGCACCGGAATTTTTAAAATACAATTGAGCTTCCCGATGAGCTGCATTTGTGGGCAATCCAATATATTTTTCAACATCTATTTTCCTGTTCTTTGAAAATTCCTCTGCTAACTGCTCAGATGTATAATTATTTACAACTCCATGCCTGTTTTTGCAGACTCTCTGGACTATATTGACTGGATTACAAAAAGTCACTGAATTCTCAAATGTCAGCAGATAAGGCCTGAACTCATAATTCTGCTTGGCCCTGTCCATCATACCTTCGAGTTCGTTTGGATTGCTGAATTCGCACTGTTCGAGCAATGGCACCATATCTTTGCATCGAAATACAGAACTTGAGACTTCCAATGGATATCCAAAGTCATATTGTTGCCCCGGCCAGCTGTACCTTAGAACATCAATATCAATTTCTACGAATGGAGGAACAGTCTGAGCTTCATCGAATGGATAACAAAAATTCGTATTACGCCCTAATCTTAGTGAAAAACCTAATGTTTGTTCATCATTTTCAAGATGGGAACATATATCCTGTAATCCAAAAGGCCTGATGAAGATGTTATCATCAACTAAAAACAGCACATATTCATAAGTTTTGACAACTGAATTCAACTGCTTTTTAAACGAGTATTCTTCGAGAAATAAGACTTTATTATATTTTTTCTTTAATTGCTTATATTGCCCGTGATGTAGTTCACTTGTTGTACGATAAAGAACAACAAGATCAATATTTTGTGCATCTCTGCAGTTCAAATAAAATGAATCAAGAGTGCCCTGAAGCTGCATTGCCCTGTCTTTGCTGAAAATAACACCGACTAATTTAAAGGGCTTTATATCTCCTTCAACAGTTGAAATGACACTGTTAGTGCCACCAGGTGTATATTGCTGTGATTTTTTTACAGCACTAAATGAAGGAATAACAACACTAATTTTTTCAATACCTTTAAAAGCTAAAATCGAAGCACGGTGAACACCATCCATAATCCTGTATTTATTATTTTCTAAAGGACGTACAAGAATAAGGCTAAGCTTATTAGAGTTTGTCTTTTGACCATATTGGAAATTCAGGATCATATTATCAAATGCCTGCGAAAAATGGTCATCTGTCAAATATGTCCCGAAATAGCTGCTGTGATAGCCTATGTAGTGCTTTTTGTCCCCTGTCAAATATTTGAAATGTGGTGTTTCCTTTATACCAACAAGCCCTAAACCGGTTATTTCAGCAACAATGTCATTTACATCAATTTCCCTGATTTCATAATCGTCGAAAGGCTCGATATGATATGGTACATCAAGCTCAGAATTCGGCTCCCGGGTGAAATAACTCAATGGCTGCAGACCCAACACCTTTAATACATGTTCAACCTGACTTTCATAATCAGAGGCATGTATAACATGGTGTTCCGTCCTCTTGCCATTAGCTCTTGGATTAAACTTATTTCTCACAACTTCCTTGACATCTTTTATCAACTGACACTGAATATGTCTGAACGCTCCTTCCCCGAAATATTTCTCCTGGGTATTATTATTTTCGATAAGGATGAACAGCACTTCGGGTTTTGTCCCTAATAAGTACCTCGTTTTTGAAACTAAATGCTCGAAAGGAACCGTATCACAAGCATAAACATCCTGTATAAATTGTTCTATATCCTGCACATGCCTTTTAATAATCGCAACAATTTTGAAATCTTCGACATTTCTTATGATATCCAGTATTTCATTTGTATATTGCAGGCCGTGCCCCCAGATCATAAAGTAATCCATTCTTCGTTTCTTATCTGGAGATTTGACAGCCAACTCTTTTTTGTGAACATTGAGACTTACATTTTCTCCCATTCTATCCAAGCTTACCTGCATATCCGTATATTTATTAATAATATTTAGATGACAATCCATTTTAAATTTACTCACATAATTTAAGTGTTTGATCTTATCCGGACGATCATCCTTATATTCAACATACTCCATCAACCTTATAGCAAGATCATATTCAATAGATGGTACACATATCCAGACGTCATTCTTATTAATCCTTTTTCTATTATCTAAAACAATACATGCCAATTCAGGACTTACCTGAAATTTTTCATAGGTCAGGTCATCTATTAGGTCGAATCTGAAATTCAATCTTTGTGCTCGTGGTGGATAAAAATCAATATGAGTATTTTCACCATTCTTAGTTACTTCGATTTTAAAGCCTTGTGATTCATAAACCTTGCCCTTCTCAAGAATATGAGCCTTAAACCTCTCAACGTCTCCACAAAGGATGTCAATATCACTATGGTCACAATAATTCGGAAAATCATCGGGCAGCTTTAGTATTACATAGTTACCAATACCATCAAAGAAACTCTCAACGTCTATCAGGTTTGAATAATTCTTATTAGGATCCAAGGCAGCTTGACTGACTTCACTAATATTTCCAACTTTAGAATCTGATAGATTGCAATGTGATTTGTTATCCGAAGACAGTTCACAAGCTGAGTCTGTTTTAAGGATCATATACCTCGATTCTTGCCTGGTAAGAGCATCATAGATATTGGCCAGATATTTGCCGTTACCAATTTTCCTGCCCAATAGACTTTTAAGCCACCTTTCGTTATACGCGTATATTTGCCCTCTCTCATTATTCCAGGATTTTTCGATAGTGAAATTTTCATCAAACTTATCTTCATCTATCGTAATCTTTGGATTGGACCAAAGCCTGAATTGTATTTGTTGAGGTACATAATCGCTGGATATTCTGAAATGCTTATTGACAATAAGATAGTATAGAGCCAGGTGCTCCCAGTAATGATCCGACTGCATATTACGGCGTAAAATATCAAAACGACGGTCTGTATTATGGCCAGTCTTAACACCGCAACCAAGATATTCCTGCAATGAAGGATAATCTTTCAAGAATGGATGAATATATCTTCTGATGTGGCCTATACCGGCATCAGACTTATATTTGATATCATAGGAAACATCATAATTAACTAAATTCTTCATATCCTCATTCAAACCAAAAAATGCTTCATCACCCATATAAAAGGGCTTAGTAATCTCAAACCATGGTATCCATATCTTCTTTTTAAATATGACACCTGGTCCAGTATTGGGTATATCCAGAAAATTCTCATCGCTAGCAAGCATCCTAATAAATTCTGTTTTGATATATACATCCGGGCGTGTCTTGAGAACGTAGCTATCATCTGCAAAATTTTGTAAGCCCGATTCAAATGATATCATTTGATGAAATATTGAAGAACCTTGAAATTGCGGCTCGATAGACTCGATAAGTTTTATTCCTGATTTAATCAAAAATTCTCTTAGACCATTATATTTATCGATTTCAGTATTCCATGTTGAGTATGCAATAGTATCAATAAGACCTTGCCGCTTTAGAACAACAAGATCGTTTATTGATTTCACAAACAACTCAGGCATTCTGACCAGCCCACAAAACAGTACATTTATACGCATACAAAATCCCTTTCGAACCTTTTGGCTGTCTTAACTATCGTTCCTTCAAATCTATTACCGCGTAATTTTTGTGAGACTTCTTCTTCATATAATGAAATAGCGAGTATTATCACATTACATTTATTGATATTTTCACAAGACCGAGCAAGCACCTTCTTGTCAGTCCCAGGGATATACAATCCCTCCTTAGACTTATCGCCATCAAAGTAGCATAAAATGTTATCCCGTGCTTTCTTTGTCATGTAATCATAAATTGTTACACCATGTGCACCTGCGCCATATACACCAATAATTCCCTTGCAATCTGCTATAAAATCATTAACTTTATCTATCTGATCGTAAAGGGCTGAAAAGTTATAGTTTATTGCTTTCCGATTTGTCACTTCCATAGGAGAACCATTTTGTAAAAACAATCCAATATGTTGTCCGCAAAACATCGAAATGCTTTCAAGCTCACTAAAACCGAATCGTTCCAGGAAATCTAAAAGAGTTTCTTTCGAGTAATATCCAAAATGATCGTTGAAAATATCATAATATCTCGCAGAGCTAACTATTTCCTGCATATTAGGAAGTTCAAGGTATAATACTCCATTTTCAGTAAGGGCCTGTTTTATCAAATTCAGAAAATCTACTGGCCCGGTAAGATGTTCGAAAAGATGCCTTGCTATCACCATATCTACCTTACCTGATTCACGCATGATGTCTTCATTAAAATAGTCATGATAATGTTTGATATTTTTTATTTTTATATCCGTAGAGATTGAAGCATATGATGGGTCAACAGTAATAACCTCCTTACAATGCCCCGCGATTTCCATTGCAAGTCTTCCGTCTCCGCAGCCTATCTCCATCACAGTCATATTACTGCTAATATAGGAAACTATCTTTCCCGAAATATAAGTCAAATTGTTGGACATTTGCCCCTTTAGAATCTTTTTTACAACATAAGATTTAGATTTATAAGCTTTGTTCATTTTTTCTCTATCAAAACACTCGTTGAAAACAGCACCACATTGCTCGCAATATGCAAGTGAAACCGTTGTAACATCAACTTGCGTGAGAGGTTGTTTTTCGAGACTAGCGCTGCAAATAAAAGCTTTATCATGAAGAAAGACCCCGGCCTCTACGTTATTTGAATAACATAAAGGACATTTATCAATTTTTTTCATATTCTGATTCTTTTCCAAAACTAATTATTCCAGATAATTTGCCAAATTACCATTTCTTGGGATATTCACCGCGGCACAACTCGGATATGGATTCGTAGGAGCAAAATCATTGATAATAACTCGTTGGGCATGATTAAGGCCGGTTATCATTCTGAAATCCGTCAGGCCTTTTTCTTTTAGTATTTTTTCAACTTTTAAGGCATATTCATCTGTTCTGCAGGTCGCAAAAATTATTTCTCCGCCTCGACTTTGCAGATTTTTAAGCACATCAATATTTTCATCAAGAGCCCTGTTGTTATTACTCCAGTTGGTCTTGCCGTACTTGCCGGAATTCTTCATTATGATCCCATCAATATCTACAAAAAAAGTGCGATATCTTTTTTGGACGTCCTTCCAATCTTCAAGAGTCCCCCAGTCTTCAAAATAACCTGCTGGTACATAATCAAATTCATATCTGCCGGTCCCGATCATATAGCCTATAACATGGCTGATATAGCATTCACCGGCCTGTCTTAGATCTCCGAGCTCGTTATAAGCGCTTTTGAAATCCTCCGCAGATTGAAAACCATAAACCCCCAGGCTAATTATATTCGATACAACTTTCTTTTCGATAATGTTAACAATTATATTTTGATCATTTACAATAAGAAAACTTTTGCCGGTAACATTGGAAACATCAGGAAAAACATTAAGATCAAGGCCTACAACAAAATTCCTTAATTTGGTCGCCGGAAATTTGACCATATTGTCGGAATCTCTTACAACAAAGGCTCCCTGAATATCTGACCTAACCAAAGCTTTATTAACTGTTTCTGAAGCGCAAGAGGTAAAATCATCAAGAACACAGACCTCATAATTTTTGTCTGCGAATGCCTGGTCTAATATTACCTTGGCCTCATACTGTTCTATATGAGGCTGGACAATAACAACTACAACTCGGTCATAAACACTCAGGTCCATCGCCCCAATCGCTTTTTCAACCATCAATTGGCCATCCGGATGTGTCAAAAGCCATTTAGGTTTCATATTCGGAAACCTTGTCGATCTTCCCGCACAGGGAATTATCAAGGTGCCCATAATCGTACTCCTTTACCATTTGCTGAATGACTAAAAGAACTTTCTCAATACTTCTATTCACGAACCTCTCTGTTTCATCTGTCCTTATATAAGGAATAATTCTCAACAAATTAAGCAATAGCAGGTGGTAGATAGTAACTACCAGGCCCGGGCCATTTTCCATCATCAAAATTCGATTGATAATCATATTCTTAAGTAAATGACATCTCAGTTTAACATTATGGTCAAGTAGGCCATTTCGATAGGACCAATAGACCTCAAGGTCTTGAAATATCTTCGCGATATCCATGATCCACGAACCAGCAAATGAATCCAAAAAATCTATCAGATAAAATTTGTCACGATCATATATTATATTCTCAAAAGTTAAATCCCCGTGACACTTGGACACAGACCACATGTCCCAGCTAAAATTCCTCAAAACATCTATTGATTTTTCAATACCTTCATTTACTCCACCGATCTGATTATTCAAAGATTCTATCTTGCTCAACATCTCGTAATAACACCCGCAAAAGATAATTTCTTTGGGGATCAGGCTTTCAAGAAACTGCTTTGCTATAGGAGCAATCAAATTAAGATCGAGGCTCCTAAAATACTCATAAAAAGAGATTCCATTTATGTATTCCATTTCAAAAACGAATAATTCATCTTCATAACCCCAGTTCAATACTTTCGGGCTACGAAAGACTTCATTCGCATATCGCATCTGCTTAAGACATTGCTGAAACAGACGTTGGTTATAATCAATCGACTTCGAAGTCTTTTTGACTATGAGCCTATTATTCTTTTGTACAAGCTCAATTTTACAACCAGAATGGCCAACAAGCTTCTTAACATTCATAACCAAAGCTTTCTGAAATCATCCACTGTTTTCTATTCTTGTCATTTCATCCTGATTAAGTAAAACTGATGATTACTTATCATCACCATCAAACATTTTTACGATAAGCACCTATTGTACTTTTAAATTTTCGTATTTTATTCATTTCCTGCCGGACTTTATCTTTCCGGGCAGCAAAAACCAGACAAAGTTGTTCATACTTCTTCGCCAGCCTTTCTCTTTGTAGCTGGAAATTCTCCTGTCCTAAAATACCGGAATTCTTTACCTGCTGCATCAAATTCTCAGCTTTAATAGCCAAGCCATGTATCTTTGAATCATCTCCCTGCTTGATCAACTGTAACTGTTCATTAATTAGTTGCTCGATCTCTTCTAAAACTAATGAAATATTTTCTACACTGTCTCTCATGCCGCACCAACCCCTAATTGTCTTGCATGAGCAAGGCTATGCTCAACTTCTTCAAGCAAATTGGCCGCGTCTTTATTGCTCGGTTCCAAGGTGAGAATATTTCCGAGAATATTACGTGATTCTTCGAACTGCCTGCCCTTCATATATAGAGCTGCAAGCGTAAACATTACCGACGTATCACCCGGATGCATATCCAGATACAGCTTCAAATAGTGGATAACCTTATCGAACGAGCCCATCTGACATGATGTCTGGAACAGGCCTAAAAGAGCTGTTAAATTATCCGCATCCAGTTCAAGCCCCTTTAGATATAGATCAAAGGCCCTTTCGTGATCCTCTCTTTTCTGGGCAACCATAGCCAGGCCAGACCACGCCTCGGCATTTTTATTATCAAGCCTACAAGCGACACGAAATGCCATTTCAGCATCGTCTAACAACCCGCTTTGTAAAGCTATAACACCCAGGCCTATGTAAGGCCCCGCTTCGTCCGGTCCAAGAGATGAGGCTTTGTCATAACACTGTTGCGCTTTTTCGAATTCACCGGTCGAAGCATAACAATCGCCCAGTTCTTTCATTACGTCATAGTGCTGTTTTTCTTTATTCCTGGTAAGGAATAGATCTTCGCTTATTTCCATTGTAATTGCCTTGTTCCAAGTACCCCAACTGCTTTTTCAAGCGCTCCAATAGCACTCGAATAATCTTTTTGTTTCTTTTTAGCTTTTGCTTCTACTAAAAGCGTGTCAACTGTCGGCCTTACTTCATTCACTTTAGAACTATAAGCCAAAGCTTTGTCATATTGGCCTGCGTTTAAAAAACTTTCAGCCGCTAAGCTATTCATCCAGATTTCGTTACCGTATTTATTATCTAACAGGTGTTCATAAATGAGCCCCGCCGAAATCCAATCCCCATCTTTTTCAAATTTTTGGCCCTGGTTGTAAAGTTCATCGAACTGAAACGGTATCTGTTCAGGCTTGATCTTACCAAGGTGATAGCCGCTTCTGGCAAGTGATTCTTTAACACTAAGACTTGGGTATTGACGACGAGCATTAACTAAGGCTTCTTTGCGAATTACAACAACCCACAGCTGCTCATTCGATTCTTCAAGTTCATAACCAATCTCATCCGTCAACCCCTGAACCATTGGATATAACGAATCTTCCACCCACATTTCCTGTATCGGATACCCCCTCGGTACGATCGCGATATACTCACCCTGACATTTTTCAAGTGAGGTATCTACCTGCTGTTGATATGAAAGCCCCATCGGTGCCGGGACATTTACAAGATTCGGCATCTGTGTATTGATAGCCGCAAACTGCTCCGGAGGCATTGGTAAATACACTTCATTAGGATAGCAGGTATTTTTCCAGATCGATCCTAATGCATTACCAGCCTTTTGATCAAAACGGTCCGTTAAAAATATGATAGACAGATCATCAACTTTATCCCAGGGTTTAGGAGGCCTGGTCGTGCGTATTGTCATCACGTTCCGGGTGTATTCTTCCAGGTTTTGCCGCCGCTTTACTGAAATGCGGTCGCTTTTTCCCAATGGAGCATAGAACTCGCCGGTAATATCATGGACGTGAAAGAAATCGGTATAGAAAACCAGCCGTCTTGTCAAATCCCAGTCGATCAGTACGTTCAAGCTCTCATTGGACGGCCCTGCTTTGTCCAGAAGGTCACGCCGGTGCATTAAGCTTACATGCAATGTATGATTAAAATTGAACATGAAGAAACGGTCGAAATCCCTGCTTATCTCGACTATTTTACTCAGCACAGTTCTGCTGCCGTCGGCTCCGATACGGCAATAAACCTTATAGAGGTCGCTGTATGCGAGCTGGCAGTCAGTTTTGTATTCGAGCGTCTCCACTAAAGTGTTGACATGATTGGGATAGAAAAGGTCGTCGTCCCCGAGATAGCAAACATACTTGCCTTGCGCCTGCGATAAAGCCTGGTTTATACGTACGGGTAAGCCGCGATTTTCCTTGCCGTTAATAAAATTGATGCGCTTGTCGCCACAGGCATCAATAATATCACTGACATCCACACCGCCGTCGTTCATTACGAATATTTCAAGATTCTTATACTGCTGATTGACCACACTATCAATCGCTATTGGCAGATAATGAGGTCTGTTATAAGTAGGTATTAATACCGTAACTAATGGGCCGTTGTTGTAATTTGACACTTGCTTTACCTTTTAGCGAAAATTCTGCATCTGAACCGGATTAGAAAAAGTATTGTTATTCGGGTATATCTGAGATTTCGACAGCTCGGCTTCCGAATCTATCTGTGATTCAAGCTGAGCGAAAACACCTCTAACACTGTCTAACTGCTGTTTCTGCGAATATCTTTCTTCGATGAATCTCCTATAGGCAGATGGATCGTACTGTCTGCCCGTGATCTGCTCGCAGAATTGTTCTGTTGTGTTGAACAGATACTCCTGCGAATATATTTCTGACGCACCGGGGAAATTATGGATCACCGGCTTCAATCCCGCAGCCATACCCTCCATAATCCCAAGTCCCTGGCTCTCGATAACGCTCGTCGAGATGATGTAATTTTTATCCGCCAACCAGCGATTAATGTCCTCTTGCCAGCCGTCAAAGATAACAGTTCCTTGCAATCCAAGGGCATCTATCATATGGCTGACATATTGCTCCAAAGTTCCATCCTGAAAAGCCCCCGCTATATACAGCTTATACCCAGGGTCAAGATTATGCAGCTTCTGCATGCATTGCAGTAAAAACGCAGGATTCTTAACCATCCTGAGATTGCCGATATACGCAATATTTTTGCCCCTTTGTCGATTCGAGAACGTTATCTTATCTAAGTCGATGCCGTTCGGGATAGTCAAATGTGTTTTACATTGAATCGCCGCCGGCGCCGCCCTGTTCAGAGCCTCTTTAACGGCGCTGTTGCCGACCGTTATCAGTACATCGACATTCTGCCAGTTGACCTGCCCTGGAGCGTTCGTATAAGCCTCATACCGATGCAGCCTGACGATATTTTTACAGACTTTCGGAGCGTTGGTACCCGCCACCGCCAGATCCGTACACCACTCAAACCAGCTTATATCACTCCACTGCATCAACTCATTCAGTTCCTGCTGGGTCGAGCCTTCGAAAACGCGTATCTCGAAACGCTCGTTGAGATAAACATTGATATGATTGAAAAATGTCATGCCGTCAGCACCACAAAAGACTGCGATCTTTGGCCTTTTGTTTTTGATGACAGTAAGCATATATCTGATTATCTCCTGGTTAGGCCATAATCTGATCGACCGCAGCAACACTTCCACAGCACCGGATTTATTGCCCTGATTGACATACAGGTCAGCAATGCGGTTTATAATATCCGGGCCAAGTGCACCGAACTGCTCAGCGGAATCAAACAGTTTCTCTGCCTCATCGGGCATCCCAAGGGCGAGATAGACCTCGATAAGATTGCTTACGATGTTGGCATTGTCTGACTGGAACTGATGGGCCTTGAGCAGATACCCCACCGCTTCCTGCGATCTGCCGAGACAATGAAGGATCGCCCCGGCATCATTTAATGCCTCGCAGTCATTCGGAAAAGAAGAAAGATATGAGTCGATCATTCCAAACGCCTCTTCATGCCTGCCCGCCTTGGCAAATTCAAGCCCTTTTTGATAGTTAGTCCTCTCGAAGGAATTCTGCGGAATGTTTGCCTGTGACATTATTGGCTCCATACATTTTAAAAAACCGGTTTTTCATACGCCCCTATATAACGGGACACATATAGATTCTCTGCGCACAAGAACTCTTTTGATACAAAGTGCAAATGTCGTGCCTATAGCGATAAATAGCCAAAAAACGCAAATATAAGCAGATAAGAGATGTAAGCAGGTTTCAGCGTATAAATTTCAAACAAATGATATGTCTAACATAAACCAGTCTTGATACACAACGACCGATAATATCACAGGAAATCCATCAATGATATAGAGAGCAGTTTGCTCGCCATGGAGAGCGACATTTCGTAGAGTATCTCACGGCGGGACAGGTCAATAGCGAGTTGTGCGATATCGGCCTCTTCGGCACGTGTTATTTCGTCCTCTGTATTGTATTTCAGTGTCTCGATGTCGCCCTTTAGGTCATCGAGAAAGCCGATCTTGGCCCCTATCATTACGGATTTTTGTATCAGCATCCCGTTAAGTTCATCGATAGTCTCGAAAGCGTTGTATCGCAGCTCTTCTATTTCAGTGGTGCTGAGCCCGCCGGTTGTATTGAGCTTATCGCGTAATGTGATCAGTGTATCGAAGATATTGTATGTCCCCGGCACCTGAACCCATTCGGTACCGGTTGAATTGATGCCCGTGGTATCAACATAAAGAATCTCAGTACCATTTGCACCGTAAACAGCCTGGTTGGTACTTCCGCCAGCTGGTACAACTGTTTCGGTTACTCCGTCGTCTATCGATATACGATAGTTGCTTCCATCGTGAGTGACTATCATAGTAACATCGCCGGTCACATTGCTCGTTCCAGTACCAGCTGCGGCACCGGTCTGGCCGGTAAAGGTAGGATCGGTTCTTTCATTATTATAGAAAAGCTCCTTGCCTGTATAATAAGCAGTGACATCGATACCCGAAGCAATTTCAACATCTCTTCGGGTAGTGCTGCCCTGGTACGTCACGCTCGTTATTAAACCATTGGACTTGGTTACCTCGAAAGGCCTGGTATTTGTATCACTGCCGCCGAATAAATATTTACCGGTATGCTCAGCATTAGCCGCAGCTACTATTCGCTCAAGAGCGTCATTGATACCTTCAACAGTTACATTCGTACCAATACCACCTCCGACACCGCTGGTAATTTCACCTAATAATTGCTTAGCGTCAGCCAGTGCGGTCTTAATGTTATCGATCGAGGTACTCATGAATTCCAGGCTACCGCTGGTCAGAGAAATATTATCTATATAATTATCCAGGCTCCTGCCATGAGAACTCATATTCAGGACTCGATAAGCCGCCGATGGATCATCGGAAGGCCTGTTGATCCGTGAACCGCTCGATACCTGCTCCTGCAAACGAAAAATCTCGTCCATTTGAAGATTGATAGCGTATTTTACATTACCGAATAAACTGTTTAGAGTTCCCATGGGCTGTCCCTAAGCTATGGTCAATAAATAATCCATTGTCTCACGGATCGTAGCTAAAAACTTTGCCATTGAATTGAACATCTGCTCGAATACAAGCAACTGAGCTGCTTCCTCATTTATATCGACTCCGCTTACCTCGTCACGCTGATTCGACAGATTCTGAATTATACCTTCAAGATTCTGCTTCTGCACATCTCTAAGGGACATCTCCTGTCCAATATCCGTAACGAGCTTTTGATAAAAAGTTTGTATTGTCGTATTGCCAAGCTCGCTTATCGATTCATCAGCAATGCTCATGAATTTCTCGACATTAAAATTATCAACGCCACCGGCTTCCAGACTCGTCGCAACTCTCATCGGATCGGATACTAAATCGGAGCAAACGCCTATATCACTCGCACCCGTTCCGCTAAAGAAACAATTCATACCCGTAGCCGCAAGTAGGCCGGGCATGTCCGTATCGGCAAAAACATCACACTCAAATTCATCACCAGCCAAAAAATCACCTTCTCCTAACTTCACCTTGACACCATTACCAAGATCAAGCTCTTCGCCTATTGCGTATCCATCTCCCACACTCAATGTCGTTACAAGCTGGCCGGAACCATCCGTAACAGCTAAATTTAATGTGCCGTTACCAACTGAACCATTCCCTGTAGCTGTGAAAGTAAGCGTGTCATTCGAACTGCCCGTATAGGAACCAGATAATTCTATACTGGGGGGATTACCGCTGCTGATTGAACTGGCTGTTGCAGATGGTAGAACTGCCGGCAAAAAATCAAATTCATAATTCGAAGCTGACCGCTCTATATGTAAACCATCAGTGTTGTACCAACTATTGATGCCCGTTATGGAATCAAGCTCCGCAGCTACATCGCTTATCGTTAATCCTATTCCAGCATCTGCCGGAGTGATAGTGCTTAAATCAATACTTCCTCTGGAAACAACCCCAGTTGATGTATCTGTAACGCGAATAAATATTTCTCCGCTTGTTATTGGCGGATCCATCTCTGATAAAACCTCGGTAGTCATAGTCCAGCCGTCAAGCCTGCTAAAAGAGCCGTAACTGCCTATACCCTGAACATGATATTCGTTCATATTCCGTACCAGCTGTAAAGCCATGGTATCCAGGTCATCTGAAACATCCCCAAGCAGAGAGTTTTTCAGATTAATGATCCCGCCAAGCTTGCCACCACTTATACTTGTCGAATAATTCAAATCACCTTTAATACTAATCCCCAGACTACCATCGGACGTCGTACCAACCTCAATTTCAGTTGGAATAGTTGCTATGACAACCGCGATACCGCCAGCCGTAACATCGACAACCCCGCTGTCTCTCTCCAGAGTATCAACTCCGATTATATCAGAAAGCTCCGTGATCAGCTGATCCCGTTCGTCCTGAAGGTTGTCCGCGCCTGTACCTCTGAGCTCAAGTTTCTCAATATCATCATTTAAAATTGCTATCTTATTGATAAGGGCATTTGCATGCTCTATAAGATTTTCTGCTTCGAGCACAATTTGCCTGTCAAGATCACTCAAAAAGTCACCGAGCGTACGGAACTGGCTTGCCATTGTCTGGGCGCTTGTTACGGTTTGTTGCTGCCAGATTATTTCACTTGTATTATTACTTAGATCAGAAAGAGCATTAAAGAAATTATCCAATGCCTCGTTCAATCCACCGCCGCCAGACAATTCGCCAAACGCTGATTCGACGATCTGAAGCGTTGATAGTTCCTGGTTGATCTGCGAGTAACTCGAATTTTGGCGAAGGATCTCCTTCTCTAACAGATTATCAATTTTCCTGGTTATACTGCCGGACTCAACTCCTCCACCAAGAACATTAACACCAGATATAGCGCTATATGCGGGATTAAGATTAAGCCTTTGGCGATGATAACCCGGTGTCGCGGCATTCGCGATATTATTACCTATCGTATCGATCGCCTTCTGCGCTGCCTGCAATCCACTAATGCCTATATGAAGATTACCCATTACAACCTCTCATTAAAAAACAAAACGCTACAAGCGCAGATTAACAAATGTGTTGTTTCCTTGCCGTTTTTTCGTTCCACTTGAACTGTAAGTCACCTCGGCAGTTTTGCCGGATTCAAGAATTGTATTCAAGAGCACTCTGTTGAACCTGGCCAACTCTGACATCTGTGAAGCTGTAGCCATATGCTCTTTTTGAAGTTTTGCAACCGATGCCTGCAAGCGTTCCCTCAAGGCGGATATTTCAAGACTCAGGCCAGCTGAAGTAAGTTTTTCAAGCCTTGAAAGCCTTACATCAGCCTCTTGGCAATCGAGCATTATGCTTATTTCCCGTCTTAGCTGTTCACGCTGATTCTTGCTTTGTGCATAGACTTCGGAGTGTTGACGTATTCTCTCGAATAAATCATTCAGCCCCTTCTCATCGCGTCGTAGAACCATAGCTCGCATTTCGCTAAGCCATATGATACTCTGCTCCGTGTACTCGGCATCAGTAGTAAGAATTACCAAAAGCTTCCTGACCTTATTTTCGATTTCTGCTGTTATAGTTATCATCCTTTTTCGTCAATAGCCTCTATTCCAGGATTAACAGTTTGTTCTGTTTTATTAAGTGACTTATAAATTTCCTGCCACAGGCCCAGCCCGCCGCTGCTCGATATATGCTGCGACATATACATATTGAAAATGCCTTTGACCTGTGAGAATACTTGGTCTTTTTCGAGTCCCAAGTTGCCAATCGATTCGTTCATTTGATCAAGAAGCTTCTTAACAAACACAGACTCAAAGTCCTTAGCCAGCTGCTTCTTCCTGCCATCAGAAGCTTTATCGATATCTTCTGTAAAGGGCAAAACCTGAGGCGAAGAAACTGAACCGGTTAGTAAAGTATTACTGATATCCATTTCAATTATCCTTACATAATTATAAGCTTAGCCTGCAATGCGCCAGCTTCTTTAAGTGCGTTAAATATTGCTATTAAGTCAGTCGGTGTCGCTCCGATAGCGTTCAGTGATGCAGCTAACTCAGAAACGGTAATTATTCTTGGAACAGGGATCAGGTAACCCTCTTTCTCGTCGATACCTATAAGTGTCTCAGGTACAACCGCAGTGTCGCCTGCATCCGAAAACGACGCGCTAGGCTGTGAAACTCTCGCTGTCTCGGAAATCTTCACAACCAAACTACCCTGGGAGATCGCAACCTCCGAAATCCCTACATTTTCACCAACAACTATCGTACCGGTCCGCTCATTAATCACTACCACAGCCGGGCTGTCAACTTCGACATCGATACTTAGAATTTTGTTAACAAATTCTGCTATTTCTCTTTGCGGGATATTGTTCGGAACCAAAATACGAATCGTCCTCGAATCAAGAACTACTGAACTATTGGCAAATCTAGCATTGATAGCTTTTCTCATATTGCTTGCCGTAGTGAAGTCTTCGTTGCGAAGAACAAGGGTAATGTATCTGTTTCCGCCTAATCTCTCGACAAAATCGGAAAGCTCTTGTCTTTCAACAATAGCACCGTCGGAAATCCTTCCAACGGTCTGATGGTTTTTAGTTATAGAGCCCTGCTCGCCTGTAGCAGTCCAGCCGCTTATGGATATCGAACCCTGCGCTACTGCATAAACTTCACCATCAAGGCCCTTTAAAGGTGTTGGGTATAAAATACCGCCCTTTAGGCTTTCAGCATCACCGATTGATGAAACATCAACATCGATACGAGAACCGGTCCTGTCTGTAGGGCCCAGTTCAGTGGTTATCATAACAACGGCAATATTACCACCCTTCAATTCGTCAGGCGACAAAACGATACCAGAGTCACTAAATATCTTTGCGAGTATCTGTTGCGAAGGCAGCGTTGTATCGCCTGTCTTCGCAAGTCCGACCACCAATCCGGTGCCGGTCAACGGGTTACCTCGAAGGCCGTGAATGTCCGCGATGTCTTTGATACGCTGGCTGTAACCTGCGCTAATTAATATCGCCAAAAATAAAACTAATAATATCGATCTTGTTTTCATGGTCTCTGCTTTCTAATATATTTGACCAATATCTTTAGAATAACCAAATAGCATCTAAGATCTTACCGAACCAGTTCGGCCTGGTATAAGGCGCCGATACACCACCATGCCTGGTCAATATCTGAAAGTTGGCAACACGTTTGCTTTCCACTATGTTGTCTAAAGAAATATCCTCGGTTCTGACAATACCACTTATTTCTATTGTCTGATCGTCGCCTGCTATTTTACGTTTGCGAGTGCCGGATACAACTAAGTTACCATTAGGCATAATATCTATAACCACCACGGTAATGTAATCAACAAAACTACGCTCATCCTTATAATCAGCCTTGCCGTCAAGATTGTTTTTTGACTCAGTACCCGTACCAAATTTGACCGAAGGCAAATTCGGCAATAAATGATCGATACCGACATCGCCGCTGAACTGCTGATTTCGCGAGGTCTTCTTTTCAAGTGTCCTTGTTGCCTTATTATCAATCTGGCTGTCCTCGACCACTTTGATAGTCAGAATATCACCGATATTACGGGCAACGTTATCTGCGTACATGTCTTTCATCTTCATATTACGCTTAGCCCATATAGACCCAGCCTGAACCGGTAAAACACTTGAAAACAGGATGGCTGTTACCAATAATATATTTACTTTTTTCTTCATGATTTTTTCCTTACATTACAGGTTCGACTGTCCCATTATTATTTATTTTCGCGTATATGATCCGCGTTGTATTGCTGATAAGCATTTTTACCCTGATACAATCACCCACCCTGCCGTCATCCATAGCCTTGCCTGTTGCTGTCAAATATAAACCAGGCTTGGATATTACCACGGAGACATTCTTGTTGCGTTTGACAAGAACCTCACTAATTGGATTGACGACCATTCCCTTAGTGATCTCAGCTTCACTCTTTATAGCTATCGAAGCCACAAAACCATAAGGTACAAGGTATTCAATAGGCTTATTGCCTGTTGAATTAACCCGAACGATCTTGGTGTTTGCCTTGGTAAGCCTCTCCCCAACAGCTATATCACGAGCTGCTACAATTTTCTGACATGAGTAGAGCAACGAAAACTTGACGTTACGATAACCGACTTTCTTGCCGTCAGCCATTATCGCCACCTGCACGACTGGCTTGTTACCAACCTTATCACCGACAAGTCCTGCTACAAGCTCAACATGTTTAGCATCGACCGGCAGCTTGAAGTCTTTAACACCAGCCAAAGCATTGAACTTACAATCTGAGCCTGCTGAAAGCTTACCTGACAAAAATGATTTCGCTATCTCCTGCATCCTGTCGGCTTTGATAACTATGCTGTTTTGCGAAACCACTACCTTCTCGGCGCCGGTTATCTTCACTTTCGAAATATCAATACCGCTACCTGCCAACCTGCCCAATATCATTGCCCGACTAAGACTAATTTGCCCGGTGACCACCGCAAGATTGCCAAGGCGGATATTCTGTGCCCCTTTGACCATTTCCTGCGGGCCTTTTAGGATCCCAATCCGACCGAGTCTTACATCTTCGCCGTCAATGCTTACTTCTCGAGGCAGATATATCCGAAGATAGCTGTCCTGCGACTGTTGCAGGCCAGCCGCCATCTTTGCTGCAGGTACTAAAGAGCAAAGAGTGAAAATTAAGCTGATTATTAACATTCTATTTTTCATTTCGTTCTTTATTTCAATTAAGTGACAATATTATTTGCTGTCCTGAGCATATCATCGCCTGCTTTGATGGCTCTGCTGTTTATCTCATAGGCTCGCTGAGCCGTAATTAAATTAACCAGCTCTGTTACCATCTGAACATTTGACTTCTCAAGAAAGCCCGACTGGATCGAACCCATCCCCTGCTCACCAGCTGTGCCGGTGATCGGAGTACCACTCGCCTCTGTCTCGGCCAGCAGGTTATCGCCTTCACTGGTTAAGCCAGCTGGGTTTAAAAAGCGGGCTAACTGAATCGTTCCGACAGATGTAATAGTTCCCGATGAATTGGTAACATTAACTGTCCCATCCTTACCTATATCGATCTGCTGAGTATCGTTAGGGATAGTTATAGCAGGCTCAAGCTGATAACCAGATGCGGTCACAAGAGCTCCGTCAGCGTTAATGCCAAGAGCACCGTCACGAGTGTACTTAGTACTGCCATCAGGCATTGTAACCTGGAAAAAACCATCACCACCAATCGCGACATCGAGAGGCCGCTGGGTGTTTTGCATCTCACCGCCGGTATAAACTTTGATAGTCGAAGCACTGCGGACACCACTACCTATCTCAAGCCCGTTCGGATCGACAACACTGGTCGCGACCTCTGATCCGGCACTTCGCAGCTTAACATACATCAGATCCTGGAAATCGATCTGACTTCGCTTAAAGCCGTTCGTATTGATATTCGCGAGGTTATTGGAGATGACGTCAACCATTGTCTGTTGCGCTGTCATCCCTGTCGCTGCTGTTGAAAATGCTCTTAACATAATAAAGAACTCCTAAGTCTTAAAGAGTATTAGCCCATCGCTAAATTCATCAAACTTCTCGAACCGTCTTTCTTGGCTGAGAGTAATTTCACATTTGCTTCGTAAAGCCGGGAAACCATTATCATTTTTACCAGCTCATCAACTATCTTCACGTTAGATGATTCCAGGTATCCCTGCTTGACTACGATCTTATCCACTGCTGTGGCCTTTATATCATCAGGAACTCTGAAATAGCCGTTACCCGAAGGTAACACTTTGGCTTCGTTCTCTGGGAAATCGACTATCTTGAACTTTCCAAGCTTCCTGGCACCAATACTTACCGTCCCGTCATTCGAAACGGTTATCTGAGAAATACTCGCATCACCACCGGTGACTGTAATAGGCCCATTCTCACCCGATACAACATTTCCTGCCGAATCAACTATCTGGCCGTTCTGATTAAGCTCGAACATACCATTACGCGTATAGGCCTGGCCGTTTTCCGTCTCAATTACAAAAAAGCCCTTACCATATAAAGCCATATCCAGCTTCCGTCCCGTTTGTGTAAGACTCGCACCCTGAGAAAAATCAATGCTAAGATCCAGTTCCGCCTGGCTCGTATCCTGTCCGAAGGTTACACCCTGTTGAGCAGCAAGCTCTTTTGCA
The DNA here is from genome assembly GCA_028282745.1 of Sedimentisphaerales bacterium. Classification (GTDB taxonomy): domain Bacteria; phylum Planctomycetota; class Phycisphaerae; order Sedimentisphaerales; family Anaerobacaceae; genus JANQHJ01. Next base: position 38,642 of record JANQHJ010000119.1, read on the forward strand.
AATGATGTCACTATACGCTTGTAGCCGGCGGTATTAGCATTGGCTATATTATGAGCTACTGCCTGAAATTCGGTATCAAGCGAAGCAAAACTCGTTTTTATTTGTGTTGTAATATCTGTAGGCATAGATTAATTATGCACAGGAGTTTTTTCTGTGCTTTCCTCTACTGAAAATTCTCTTTCATCATTTATATTACCGACCGCATCCGCAGCTGCCAGATTAGTGGCCCGGATCAGATCGTTTACATCGTTATCGTTCAAGCCTGTTAATTCAACAGCTACTGAAAAGCCACCTTTGATCGTTCTTGTATGAATAACCTGGCCGATATCCTGTACAATTCGTGACTGTGATTTATGATTCGCTTCACCCTCCTGCTCATCTTGTTCTTCTATATGCTCAAGTTCAAAGATAACAATTATACGGTCATTCACATTCAACTCTGTTTTGGTTTCGATACGCAGCCCAGGCCCAGCCAGTTCTGTAACAATAACCTCATCGAATTCAGGCAGCACCATATCCCTGTCAAAAGCGCCCTTTAAAGTTAATCCTATGCCTACATCCTGAGAATCGACATATCTGGCGAACGGGAAATATGCTATATAGGCTCGCTTGCGAACAGGAACTCGCAAAAACCGGCGGCGATTCACAAAACGAATGTCTTCGCTGTGACTGAACACTAAAACATCTTCGTAATTATTAATTACCGAAACCTCGAATTCCCATATCGTAGCGCCAAAATAATATCTGATCAGCCATTTTTCTTTAGGCTCGCAATCAATAGCTTCGGGAAGCTTAACACTCAATTCACTATCTGTATTCTTTATCACCCTCGCCTCGATCTCTTCAAGGCCGTTGAAAATACCTCTGCTGATATGAAGAATGGAATCCTGAGGAATCTCTTTACTGGTAGGTTTATATGTTGCTATAGATGCGGGATTGATCCTCGATTTTGATTTGGAGAATCCAAGTTTGGAACGAAGCGCCGACACCTCCGCCTTAACTTTTTTATTATATTTATCCGGAGCATTCGCTGAAGCAACCTTACTCGCTAAAAGCTTGGCACCAACAGCAAATGCGTCATCCATTGTGAAGATTTCTTCGAGATTCGTAAGATTAGCCTGCTGGGCCATATAATATAGAACCTTGGCTTCTCGTTGGCTAAGACCTCTTTGACAGGCCAACTCTAAGAAACTATTGCTGGAATTCGATTTCTGTTGCCTGCCCTTTAAAAAGTTCAGCAGCACAAATAACCCTGCCAAGGTGATAACAGCTATCAAGCCACCGACAATCATCCAGGATGGAATACCACCCTCATTTCCTTCCAGCCGACGTGCTGCCTGCCATCTTTCCACCGGAGACAAAGTCAAGATAATAGAATCTAAAATGGTCAGGCTCGCCTCTATCATATTATCCTATAGCTACCTTATTAAATTTGATAATTCTGCTAATATTTCATTTGCTACTTTAATAGTCCTGGCGTTGGCCTGGAAACCACTCTGTGCCTGGATCATCGACACGAATTCTGTTGCAACATCCGCATTGGATTTTTCCAGAGAACCGCCATGGATCGTACCGGCACCACCGATCAGTGCCTGGGTAGCGACCGAGTTACCAGAGTTCGCACTCGGCAGATAGTAGCCACCGCCGGCGCTTTCAAGGCCCTGTGCATTTTGGAACAATGCAACCTGCAATGTAGCGAGGTCTTTCTTAATACCGTTCGAAAATGCACCAACC
>JANQHJ010000016.1 GCA_028282745.1 Sedimentisphaerales bacterium
AAGTACCAGCCGGGGCGATGTGTAATGATAGCTCTTGTTAAAGAGGTAATCTGACGAGCAAGTTTTTTCATCTCAGCTTCGAAGAGTTCACCGCGCAAATCAGGCAGTATTGTTTCAGATGGGCTAAGTCTCAACAGTTCGTCGAGTAATCTGTCTTCGTGTACGTTCTGGACGAAGAAGTGGCCTGTCGAGATATCAACCCAGCTCAGCGAGGCGGTCGATTTTTTGTCAAGGCTGATGGCGCAGAGATAATTATCCTGCTTAGCTTCGAGAAGCATGTCATCGGTTATAGTGCCGGGTGTGACTATCCTGACGACGTCACGCTTGACAACGCCTTTAGCTTGTTTTGGGTCTTCGACCTGTTCGCAAACGGCGACTTTATAGCCTGCTTCAAGCATTTTCTTCATGTATGCGTCAACGGCATGGTAGGGCATACCGGCCAGCGGGATGGGATTGGTTCCTTTGCTCCTGCTGGTCAGGGCCAGCCCGCAAACACGTGAGCATATCTTTGCGTCCTCATAGAAAGTTTCATAGAAATCGCCCATGCGGAAAAAGAGTACACAGTCCGGATGCTTTTGCTTGAAGTGATGGAACTGCTTCATCGCAGGAGTCAATTTTTCAGTTTCGATAGCCATAGCAGAGATTATACACAAGGCGGTGCGTTTATCAATTCCGATATCAGATCTTCGGCGAGTTGTTTTGAGTCGGCAGTTGAAATTTTCTGTATTACATCCATCTGGCGAGCGGTAAAGCAAACAGCAGAAGCGGTTTCGAGTAATTGGCTGTTAAGTTTTGTCTGGATGAGCTTGGTTAAATTATTTATTGAATCTCCGGTTTTTGCGCTGATATTTATCTTAGGCGAATCAGTTGCAGGCAAATTTAGCTTTTGGGGCAGATCGGACTTATTCAAGACGATAATTGTGTTTTGGCAGTCAATTATTTTGTGTAAATCATCTGTTAGTGAAGTTTCAGCCTGATTTGCATCGAGAATCAGCAAGATGAGGTCGCTATCTTCGATCAGCTGGGTAGATTTATTTTGTGCGGCCTGATCAAGGTGGTTATTGTTTAATGAACTATCGAGCCCGGCGGTATCGATTAGTTCTGCAAAAATATTACCAATAACGCAATCGGCGGTGACGTAATCGCGGGTCGTACCTTTTATGTTCGTGGTTATAGCTTTTTGTTTTCCGGCGATGACGTTTAGTAGGGTGCTTTTGCCTGAATTTGGCGGACCGGCTAAGATTATTTTCGCGCCGAATAGAAGCGGCTTTACCTTTTTGCTTAGATACAAAAGGTCTTTGGCTTGTTTCTTTATATCTTCAATATCCTCGTTGAGCCAGCTTTTAACTTTTTGTGCCAGTAGATCGGGCTGGGCGAGAAGCAGTTTTGTGGCTGGTAGCGTTTTAATCTTTGGGATAGCCAAGCTTGCTTCGATTTCAATCGAGTTTAAGGTTGTCCGGGCGGAGAGTTTTGCAGTTAATAATTTTTCGTCAACTACCGGCTGAGCTCCTTTAGATTCCAGCAGCTTCATGATGTCGGATACAATAATAGGATTACCGTGACAATTAATAACAAAGGAGTTCATCGACTCACAGGCTACGATGACTTGATCGATGGTGCGGTCGGTCGTTTCTATTGAGCCGAGAATTATTTTGCCGGGTTCAAGCTCAGATTTGGTTTTAGATTTGAAAATATCAGAGATTATCTGTTTGGCCGTAATACCGAACAACTCGATTGTTGTGATCGGGCCCGTTCCTTTTGCGGTTGTGACGGCAGCAATGGTTGTCATAGCCTATCCAGCCTGGGCTCTTTCGTCGATATACGTACGATATGTCAGTGCTATTCCTTTTACGACAAGGTTGGGAACATAGTTGTCTATGAATTGGCAGTCGTCTTTTATTAATCTGGCTGCTTCACCGGTAAGTATTGTTTGCGGCCAGGTTCCTATGGATTCAGCGTATCTGCGGATGATCTCTTCGAGTG
>JANQHJ010000152.1 GCA_028282745.1 Sedimentisphaerales bacterium
GACCGACAGGCAACTCTTTAAAGAGAAATTACATTTTATGTTTGTCCGGCCGTTCAAGCTTTACTTCAGTACTTCACTGCGAGAGCAATGGATGCGTAATATGGTTGAAGAAGGAAAGAAGAAACACATACTTACCGATGAGGATGCAAATACAATCCTATCACAGTTAAAAGAAAAATACATACAGCGGTATCTGATAAGTCTTGTTGTTCACTTGATGACTTTGCCGCTGACCCAGATCGTTTCTTTTATAGTAGCTGCGGTTTATTATAAAAAGACCGGCGATGAAATCGGAGCCGGCGGTATTCTTGTGCTATTCCAGATAATACCAGTTTCACCCGGTTCAATTGCAAGAGGTTCGTATGCTGTTGGGATAGCGATCTATGATCGAAGTTTCAAGAATTACAATATCGCGGTCTTTTTAAGCTTCTTCAAATACATCGGTTATCTTGGCTTTCCGATCCAGATGACGAACCACTATCCGGCAATAGCCAGATTTATGGCAAGTCACTGGGCAACGGAGGCAGTGCATATTGTGCCCGTATTCGGTGAGCGCGGCGCGCTTTTGGAGCATTGGGTATTTTGCCTGTTCTATAACTGGCCTTTGACCATCCGCAGGCGAATGGCAAGGAGAGCAGAACTTCGAACAGCTAAGCCTTCGAGATACTGGCAGGTAGTTCCAATTGCTTTGTTAGCCGGTGCGGTATTCGCATCGATAGACTGGTTCTATGCAAATACCCAAGAAACACTGCCGACCATGAAGAACATCTGGTACGCAATTTTACTAATACCAATACTGTGCGGAGCAGCTGTTACACTATTTGGGCGCGGAACGGTTTTGTGGAAACGATTTATTTCGGCTACCATTGCCGGGTTGCTAACTGGTGGTTTGTATTCAACTGCTTCATACTTTATAGCGAAACATTTCGAGGTCGGATTAGAGCCGCTCAAGACGTGGCCGTTCAGACTGTTTTTCTTCGCGGTGTTTGCCTGTATTGGGGCGATCATTACCGAATTGAAAATGCCCGATCCCGGTCTGAAAAATAAAGCTAAACTCTAAAAATTGAATAAGCTTATCATTGTCATTGCGAGCAAAGCGAAGCAATCTTGCTCTTTAGAACAGGAATTAAGATTGCCGCGTCGCTGCGCTCCTCGCAATGACAATTTTTAGAGGTGCCTAAAAAGTTAATTTCTAATCAAATCTTAGCAAAATAGCCCTTGCCAAATTGCCCAGATTACATAAAAATACTCGTAGTTTAGTATTAATTTGGAGATGTGTGCTGAAATGTCAAACGGGCTCGTTTCACTTTGCGATGACTTTTATCTTGATCTGTGTGTGAACACCCAGCTTGATCTACCCACAGGCAGGGATACCGTTCTGTCATTTTTTGAGCGTATGCAAAAAAAGTATCCGACGATGGGTAATCTAATCAGGCGAAGCGAAAACGAATACTGCCTTCAGGAAGATCAGAGTTCCGGCTGTTATCGATGGGTAGCTATGGAGACGGACAGGCTGGGTTCGGGGATGGTCAATCCGCTGCAATTCGTCGATGCCTATGAGCAGCATAAGTTAGTTATCGAGCTTGCTCCTTACATGCTTAGTCTAAGTCATCTCGATATAGGTTCACTTGATCTGACATTCGCTATGGATTTCGAATGCCCGGATAATCACGATGATGTTATATCCGAGGCGGTTTTCAGCACGAGTGCTTTTTCGACTTTGATGGAATTGCCGAATGTCAAGCCGATCGGCATATCCCCGGTGGCGGTGCTGAGCCTTTCGGAGGATAACTATACGCAGGCTCGCATCAGTATCGAATCGAAGACGAGCGTTTATGACCCGCGTAAGGCCAAGGAAGCTACGGATCAGGCGATAAGTTTATCGCTTACCGTCAGGCAATATCCCCACGCCGATGCAAAGTTCGATCCGCTGGCGTCGTTCGATAATCAGTGCCGGGTAGCGGAGGAATTGATGAGTGAAAAAATAGTGCCTAATTTTGTCAGGCCTTTGTTGAATGTTATCGCTCAAAGAAGACTTGGATAATTAATAGTATATAACTCAAACTGACCATAGATCAGTTTGAAAATTAAAAAATCAAAGTGTAAAGTGCAAAATTGAGGAGTCCGCCAAAGGCGGACTGCTGATTTTATTTTTGTTTTAGCGTTGTATAACATTATGTGAAAAAACTAGTTATATCAAAAATAATTGATAGAACGGTCAGTTCGAGACTCTAAACCGAAAGGATTCTAATGGCTATCGAAGCTCCGTATAGTAAGTACAGAAGACAAAACTGCGTAATTATCGCCTTGATTCTGGTAATTCTTTCCGGCTGGTGTGCCTATGATGGTTATATGAATGACAAGTGGATCGAAGAGCACACAAATGAAGACGGCGGCCCCCAGCCGTATTTGACTTTCAACCGGCAGTGTCCTTTCTATGCTATCCCGGCGGCTGTGCTGGTGATGGGGTTCTGGTTTGTTGTACGCAATAAAAAGATAATCGGTGATGAAAATGAGCTTATTATCAGTGAAAATGAAAAAATTCCTTATGATTCGATAGAAAAAATCGACAAGACGCATTTCGATTCCAAGGGATATTTCACAATAACTTATAAAGATTCTCAGGGCACTGAGGTAGATAAAACCATCAGCTATAAGGCTTATGACGGCTTGAAGGGGCTTTTGGAGCATATAGTCGAAAAAATCAGTTGAAATTAGCCCGGTAAAAACTAAAATTGTCTGACCAACCGCAATAGACTCGATCAAGCAGCTATTGCGGTTTATCTTTGTTAGAAAAACTTTTTTAAAAAGGTACCAAAATGAATACTTGTGTTGTTGGATTGCAATGGGGCGACGAAGGAAAGGGCAAAATCGTCGATATCCTGGCGGAAGAAGCCCAGATCGTTGTCAGATACGCAGGCGGCGCCAATGCCGGACATACTGTTGTTGTCGGCGATGAGAAATTCGCACTTCATTTGCTGCCGAGCGGCTCGGTCAGGCAGGACGCTATCTGCGTGATAGCCAACGGTGTCGTGCTGGACCCCGAATGTGTGATTGGTGAGATTGAATCGATCGCCGAAAGAGGTATCAGCCTTGCCGGTAGATTGTTTATCAGCCAGAATGCACATTTAGTGCTCGATTACCACAAGGCTGAGGATCAGCATCGCGAAAACGCGCTCGGTAAAAATAAGATCGGTACAACAATCAGGGGAATCGGGCCGTGCTACGCTGATAAGATCGGAAGAAGCTATGCTGTTAGGGTAGCCGATCTGTGCGATCTTGACACGCTAAAAGAAAAGCTCGGTAAAAACATCGATTACAAAAACAAGCTTTTCTCAGCACTATATCAGGCCGAGCCAATGTCAGTCGATAATATCTATGAAAAATGCAAGCTGTTCGCCAAGAAGCTTGCCCCTTATATTTCGGATACGACTGAGCTTCTGCATAGTTCGATAGATGAAGGTAAATCGATACTCTTCGAGGGCGCTCAGGGAACACTGCTCGATCTGGACCACGGCACGTTCCCGTTCGTAACAAGTTCGAACGCCAGTTCGCTCGGTATGAGTGCCGGCTGTGGTGTTCCGGCAAGGCTGGTCGATAAATTCATCGGCGTTGTTAAAGCCTATACTACGAGAGTTGGTCAGGGGCCATTCCCATCCGAACAAGATAACGAGATCGGTGATTATATCCGCGAGAAAGGTCATGAATATGGCACAACAACGGGACGTCCGAGGCGATGCGGATGGTTCGACGCGGTGGCTGTGAATTATTCTGTAACTATCGGGGGGATAGATCAGATAGCCCTGTTGCACCTTGATACTATTTCGAGCATGGAAGAGCTGAAAGTCTGTAAGGCTTATGAAATCGACGGTAAGGTTACTTCTTTCTTCCCGTCAGACGCAGGGACGCTTGCGAAAGTAAAGTGTGTTTATGAGACGGTGCCCGGCTGGGATGAGGACATAACAGGGGTAGAAACCTATGCGGAACTACCAGAGAACGCCCGTAAGTATGTGAATCTCGTCGAAAAGCTGACCGGAACGCCGGTATCAATGGTGGGCGTTGGGCCTAAACGTAAGCAAACTATTATTCGGTCGCGATAAATTAATTGGCTTCTTTCGAAGAAAAACGGATTAAAACAGCAGAACGGCTTGGAATCGGGCCTGAGCAGATCCCCCGTCACATTGCCATTATCATGGACGGTAACGGTCGATGGGCACAGGAGAAAGGTAAGCCTCGCTTTCAGGGGCACAGGCAAGGCGGAAAAACCGTCGAGAACATCGCTGTGCATTGTGTTGAGCTTGGTATTGAAGCATTGACACTGTACTCGTTCAGCGTCGAGAACTGGAAGCGTCCGCAAGCTGAAGTTGACGGGCTGATGCATCTCTATACACGTTATCTTGTCGCAATCCGGCCAATGCTCGAAAGGAATAATGTAAGGCTGCTGCATGTCGGAACGCTGGACAATCTACCGGATAAGCTTATAAAAGAATTGAGTAAAACTATGGAGCTGACCGGCAAAAACACCGGTATGAAGCTGGCGTTGGCACTTAACTACGGCGGCAGGGATGAAATTACCAACGCAGTCAAGCAGATCGCAGAAGAATATAAAGACGGAAGTATCAATCTCGATGAGATCGACCACAACTGCATAAGCAATCATTTATATACCAAAGAGCTAAAAGATCCCGATCTGCTTATCAGGACGGCTAACGAACTACGGGTCAGTAATTTTCTTTTATGGCAGATATCGTATTCCGAGTTTTATGTCACCGAAACATACTGGCCGGACTTCTCCGAAGAAAAACTTGAGCAGGCGATAGTTACTTACTCAAGCAGAGTAAGACGATTCGGTAAGACTAACGAACAACTCAAAGAAAAAACAAATTAGTTAATAATCGAGTAGATATGCTCAAATACAGACTGATATTTGGAATCTTAATGGTAGTGTTGCTTGTGGGGATATTGTTTTTCGACGCATGGCTTGACGGCTCAATCAGAGATTCTATCGAAAACAAACCCGTACAATCAACTTTGTTTTATGTTCTCGTTGCCCTACTTGTGAGCTTGGGGCAGATAGAAATATCAACCCTTGCCTCCAATAAAGGCGTTAATATTTTTAAACCATTTGCGATGATCGCTTCAATCCTTTTAGCCGGTACATGGTACTGGCCGCAATTACTGAACAGGATAGATCCGGGAATGTATCTGGGTCTTATGATCTCATTGTGCATCGGCTTGCTGTTCGTAATTCAATACCTGAAGTTCGGCACAACCGGTATAATGACAAATTGCGGGGCAAATTTTTTCAGCATTTGTTATCTTGGCGTCCTGGCGTCATTTACAGTCGCTATCCGAATCCACTTCGGGCTCTATACATTATTCATGTTCGTTTTCACCATAAAGTGCTGTGATATAGGCGCTTACGCAGTCGGGTCGCTATGGGGAAAACGCAAATTTTCACCTAATATCAGTCCTAAAAAGACATGGGAAGGTATGGCCGGCGGAATAGTTTTATCGTTGATAGTCGCGATTCTATTCGCCGTGATTTTTGGTATAATGCCATGGTACTGGGCAATCGTATTTGCGAGCGTTTTTGCCTTTGTCGGGCAACTCGGTGATCTCGCTGAATCGCTGATCAAACGTGATGCCGAGCAGAAAGATTCGGCAGCTGTTGTGCCCGGATTCGGTGGGATACTCGATTTAATCGATTCGCCGATAATGGCAGCGCCTTTTGCGTACTTTTTTTTCAGGCTTATTTGTTCGTAGTTAGAGGCTTATTTTGGAAGTAACGATACAATTAGAGCCTATACATAACCAGGTCGAGCTTTTCGGCCCGGCTGATGCGCATCTTCGCCTTCTGCGAAAAAGCTTCGGAGTCCAGATAACGGCACGCAATGAAAATCTGCATATCAAAGGTCAGGCCGAAAATGTAAATGCCGCGGCGGAGGCGCTGGACAAGATGCAAAAGCATCTTATCCGCCACGGCAGCATAGACAAGAAAGATGTAGAGTTATTCATCGAACACCGCATAAGCGACGGTGACAAAAAGACCAGTGAGGCTCTGACCGTTTACGCACAGAAAAAAGTCATCGAACCATCTACCGCCGGGCAGCTAAAGTATATAGAGACAATGCTTAATAATGATGTGACTTTTTGTATAGGCCCGGCTGGGACAGGGAAAACCTATCTGGCTGTGTCCGTAGCTGTTTCTATGCTGAAAAAGAAACAAATACGAAGGATAATCCTGGCCCGCCCTGCTGTTGAAGCGGGTGAAAAACTCGGGTTCTTACCCGGCGACCTGCAGGCCAAGGTAAATCCTTATCTAAGGCCCCTTTTCGACGCCCTGGGCGACATGATGGACTTTACACAGGTCAGGAAATTCACCGAACTGGATATTATAGAAATTATCCCACTTGCTTTTATGCGTGGGCGTACACTGAATGATTCTGTTATAATATGCGACGAGGCCCAGAATACTTCGCCGTTACAGATGCTTATGGTGCTGACAAGGCTGGGGCTGGGCTCAAAAATGATAATTACAGGTGACATAACACAAGTTGACCTTGCCAAGGGGCAAAAAAGCGGGATGGTCGAGGCTATTGAAAAACTAAGGAACATTAAAGGTATCGGGTACGTAGAACTTGACCAGCAGGATATTGTAAGACATAAGCTTGTACAAAAGATCGTTCAGGCATACGATCCGAGAAATAATACGAATAGCGAATAATAATTATGCGTTTTTTCTGGCTAAAAAAATTAAATCCGAGGCGTTCTCAGGTTAGAAAATCTATCGCGGCCGAACGGGCAGCGAGGAGAAAACGTTTTCTGAGCCCGGACGTGGTCAACTCATCATTATTATGGCTACTATTCGTATCTTTGGCTATTGTGATTATCGCCGTAGGATTAGGATCGAAAATACAGGCCCTGGCAACGGCATTTGTAGTAACTGCGGTTTCATTAGCGGCGGCCCTATATATCCACCATTATCAGCGGCGAGTAATCAAAAATCACGCGCGCGCAATCGCCCTGTTGATACTGTTTTTATTTTTGCTGCTTATTACCAAAATAGGCTCGAATGCGCATCTTGCCTTCGCCACAGGCACAGCGGCCATTGTAGCGATCATTATGGTAATAGCATATAATCAGCGATTCGCCATCGGAATAAGCACTTTTTATTGCCTGCTGGCGGCTTGTGCGGTTGGTCAGGAATATCAATTCCGGGCTCTTGTAACAATGTGCGCTGCATCTTATACCTGCTGCATGTCACTTAAAGAGATCCGTACCCGAGATAAATTATTACAGGTTGGTATAATCGGGGCCTTTGTGGTTTTCGTCGTATCGTTAGCTATGAACTTTTTGCCCCCTGAGCCCGATTACCTGAAGGCCTTAGGCGAAGCCGGGCTGCAGGGATTATCTCTGCCGGTAATCTGCATTATCATACAGGGATTACTGCCCTATATTGAAAAAGCATTTCGAATCGCCACCAGTATGACGCTGCTGGACTACAGCGACGCGAATCAGCCTTTGCTTAAACGTTTGGCAATGGAGGCACCGGGGACTTTTAGTCATTGCCTTATGGTAGGGTCCATAGCAGAGGCAGCCGCTGAATCGATCGGCAGGAATGGTTTGCTCTGTCGAGTCGGAGCTTATTACCATGATATCGGTAAGATCGCCAAACCGAACTACTTCGTCGAAAACCAGGTCGGAAGCAATAGTAAACATGATGATCTTTCGCCGGCGATGAGCCAGCTTATAATTGCCGGCCATGTCAAAGATGGTAAAGAAATCGCAAAAGAGTATAAGCTGCCGTCAATTATCAGGCAGTTCATTGAAACGCACCACGGCACTACACTCATTGAATATTTCTATAATGAGGCCGTCAAAAAGAGCAATGACAAACAACAGCCACCGCCTTCGGAAACGGAATTCCGGTACGAAGGGCCGAGGCCAAGTACGAAAGAAGCAGCTATTGTTATGTTAGCTGATGCCATTGAGTCAGCGGTCAGGGCGTTGCAGGATATAACGCCAGCGAGAATCGAGGCGGTAGTAAAAAATGTAGCGGCTAAAAGATTGCAGGACGGCCAGTTCGATAACTGTGATATGACCTTCAGAGAGTTAGCACAGGTCGAAGCCAGTATGGTGAAAACTTTAAGCGCTCATTATCACGGTAGAATTGCTTATCCTGAAAAGGTGGATGAGCCGCCGAAAACAGAAGAATCCGCGGAGCAGAAATAACAGCAGTAAATAAAGTAATAAAATGGACGACGACTTACCCGACCAACATATTAATATTCAAATCTCCGACACCTGCGGACAGTGCCCCCTTGAAAGCGATCAGATCAAAAATATTGTCAGTACCATTAGCGGGCTCTTTAATCTTTGCAACGTTACGATCAGCATTGTGGCTGTCAATAATTCCCAGATGCAAAAGCTGAACACCGAGTTCTTAAAAAGTGAAAAAATAACCGACGTTTTGAGTTTTGACCTTTCGGATAACGATGACCCTTTGAAATGTTATGAAATAATTGTCAATTCTGAACTCGCCACGCAGGAGGCAGAGAAAAGAAATCATACACCACAGGCCGAGCTTGCTCTTTATATCACACATGGGCTACTGCACCAGCTCGGTTATGACGATCAGGATCAGGGCTTAGCTATGGAGATGCACAAAAAAGAAGCGGAAATTTTAAACCAACTTGGTTTTGATTTTATATATAATGAACAGGATTTCGTGAAAGGATAACAGGTGACTTATATCGGATGGTCATTGATAGCGGTTTTTCTCATGGCGGCGGGAGTACTTTTCTTTTCTGTCAACGCTATTGCCCTGCGCACTTTTTCGTCGGCAAAACTATATGAGGCCTTCAAGTCAAATTCCGGGCAATTCAAAGCCGACAAGCTAATAGAAAACAGCGAAAAACTTACACTTACCTGTTCGCTCTATGTGCTGATACTCAATATCTGTATTGCACTTGCATTGTTATCAATTATGGTCAAGATCAAAGATACTCCCCTGGTATTTATCGATTATCTCATAATATTCGCCATCACTTTGGCTATATTTTCAATAGCCTCGCTTGGCATTCCGCACGCATGGGCAAAATATTCAGGCGAAAAGATACTCGCAAAGACCTACATATTTTTAAATATTTTTGCCGGGCCGGTCTGGCCGATGCTTTGCGTGTTCAGGATATATGACAAGCTTGTTAAAAGGTTAGCCGGCATACAGGAAGTGACCGCTGAGCAGGAGCAGGAAGAAAAGGAAGAGGAATTTCTTACCGACCTCGAGCAGCAAAGAATAGACGGCGTTGTCGATGCCGAAGAGCAGGAGATGATAGAAAATGTGCTGGAGCTGACAGATACGACTGCCAGTGAAATCCTGACTCCACGAACCGACGTAATAGCTATCGAAGCAGGAACTAAGCTCAATACAATAATCGAAACTATTACCTTGGCTGGGCACTCACGCTATCCTGTCTATGAAGAAAACGTCGATAAGATAATCGGGCTGGTCTATGCAAAAGATCTGATCGCCGAGATCGGCAAGGATCCGACGCAATTCAAACTGTCCGACAAAATGCGAGAGGCTTACTTCGTTCCTGAAACGAAACCACTGCGACAACTGCTGCATGAGTTCCAGAACCAGAAACAGCATATAGCTGTTGTGCTGGACGAATTCGGCGGGACAGCGGGAATCGTAACTCTTGAAGATATACTCGAAGAACTCGTCGGCGAGATAGCAGATGAATACGAAAAGCCCGAAGACGAGCCGATAGTCGAAATCAGTAAAGATACTATCGAGGTCGATGCGAGAACTTATATCGATGACCTTAATGACAAATATGAGCTGGGCCTACCCGAAGAGGAAGACTATGACACCGTAGGAGGGTTTGTATTTTCGCACCTGGGATATATTCCAAAAATATCAGAACAGTTTGACTATGAAAACCTGAAGTTCACCATAACTAAGGCTGAACCGAGAAAGATTGTCCGTATTAAAATCGTAAGATCGCTGCCGCAGGAAAATGATTAAAAAAGACCAGGCTGTTTGCATTCGAACCGTTGACTACTCCGAAACTTCGCAGATAGTCACACTCTTTACTAAAGACACAGGTAAGCTGACAGCTATAGCCAAAGGTTCAAAACGCACTAAATCTGCATTCGATGGCCCTATTGAAATTTTATCACGAGGCAAAATAGTCTATGTTGGTTCGAATAAAGAGGCCATGGCAACACTGACAGAATTTCAACAGCAGCTGCCTTTTCGGTTTCCATCACGAAATCTTTATACACTGAACTGCTCATTGTTAGCTGCTGAGTTGCTGAATAATTTGACCGATGACTATGATCCACATCCATTGCTTTTCGAAGCTTTTATTCAATTTCTCGAACACCTCGACGAATCCGAAGATACGCTCGCTCTTTTGATCCTGTTCGAATTCAGCCTTCTAAAGGAGATCGGCCTGATTCCCGTTTTCGACCATTGCCCTAACTGCAAAACAAGATACGAGCGACGAGCAACCAGCGGCAGCTATTATTTTTCGAGCGAGGTAAACGGGCTTATCTGTAGAGACTGTGAAGGCAGCTTTCCAGACAAGATCACCGTGTCACAATCAGCCGCAAACGCACTGTTTGATCTTAAGTCACTTATCAAAGCCGATGAAAAGACTTTAAATGAAGTCGAAAAGCTACTGATATACCACTTTACAAATATAACTCACAAAAAGCCTAAAATGGCTAAATATGTGTTGCAGGACAACAGTTGAACCGAGAAATTTAAGATTTGAACTGTTTTCCGCTAAACGGGTATAATAAATAGCACCAAAAATCGGCAGTGCTATATTCAGGAGAAAAAGATGAAATCTTCTTCCAAGGACGATTATTCTATCGTGCTGTGCGGCCAGGCTGGGCAGGGTATCCAGACCGTAGAGTCACTTCTAATGAAAATATTCAAATCGGCAGGGCTAAATATCTATGCCACGAAAGAATATATGTCCCGTGTACGAGGCGGTTTGAATTCTACGCAGATAAGAGTAAGCTCAAAACAGGTGAGGGCATTTGTAAAAAGAACAGACCTGTTAGTAGCGCTCGATGATGGAGCAATCCGGCACTTAAAAAAGAGAATCGGTAAAGATACCATTGTTCTGATTGATGAGAAAACAGCACTTCAAAGCCAGAACCTGGTAAAAGCTCCAATATCCGAATTGGCATCTAAGACAGGCGGAAAAATTTACGCTAATTCTGTAGCTGTCGGTATCATTTGTGGATTGTTCGAGATAGAGCAAAAACTTATCGAAGAGCAACTGATAAGCTTCTTTGCTAAAAAAGACGCAGACATAATAAGTAAAAACATTGAGGCTCAAAAATCAGGCTATGAGTTCGGAGAATCGCTTGTCCAGTCTGGTACTATTACTATGCCTCAATTTGAGCCTTGTGATCTTTCGGATGATATTGTAATCAATGGGGCACAGGCTGTGTCGCTCGGTGCTATTGCGGGAGGCTGTAACTTCATATCGTCATACCCGATGTCACCTTCGACAGGTGTACTGGTTTTCCTTTCCAAACATTCCGAGCAGTTCGGCATCGTAGCAGAGCAGGCTGAGGATGAGATAGCAGCTATCAATATGGCTATCGGTGCCTGGTATGCCGGTGCGAGAGCAATGGCTACGACATCGGGCGGCGGGTTCGCTTTAATGACGGAGGGAATAAGCTTAGCGGGTATGCTCGAAACCCCAATTGTGGTTCATATCGCACAGAGGCCCGGCCCGGCAACGGGACTGCCAACGAGAACCGAACAGGGAGATCTGGAATTGGCACTTTATGGAGGGCATGGCGAATTTCCGAGGATAATTCTCGCACCAGGTTCACTCGAACAGGCTTACGAGTTATCAGCGAAAGCATTTAACCTCGCCGATAAATTTCAGGTACCGGTAATTATTCTTACCGACCAGTATTTTGTCGATTCGAACTACAATATTCCAGAGCTGAATGCTGACGGAATAAAAATAGAAAGAGCTATCGTAGAAACGAAACCTGATTATAAACGTTATGAACTTACTAAGGATGGTATCAGCCCGCGCGGGATACCCGGCTTTGGTAAAGGGCTGGTCACGGCTGACAGTGATGAGCACGACGAAGAAGGGCATATTACCGAAGACCTTGATTTGCGTGTTGAAATGGTCAATAAGAGACTTGCAAAACTAACTGACATAATTGCTGCCGCAGAGAAGCCTGAACTTTGGCCGAGCGATAATTTTGAAAATCTTGTTGTATGCTGGGGCTCGACTTACCATGTAGTTAAAGAGGCATTGGAAAATCTCGACCGCAGTGACACAACAATGCTTCATATCGCACAGGTATATCCGCTGCATGAGAGTATAAAAACAACACTGCAAAAGGCTAAAAAAGTTGCAATCATTGAAAGCAACGCTACAGGTCAACTCGCTAAATTAATTAAGCTCACCACCAGCTTTGAAATTGAGCATAAGATATTGAATTACTCCGGCCTGGGTTTTTCAGTTGAACAAATTACAGATGCCATCAATGATTGGCTAAAATAAAAGGAAGCGATAAATGGACTCTGAAAAATACAATATGGGCGACATCGATATAGCGTGGTGCCCGGGCTGTGGTGACTTCGGAATATTAACAGTGCTGAAAGAGGCCCTGTCCGAGCTTGGAATAGCACCTGAGGAACTGGTCATGGTTTCAGGCATCGGCCAGGCTGCGAAGATCCCACACTATTTAAAATGCAACTTTTTTAACGGACTACACGGCAGGGCCCTGCCGGCAGCGACTGCTATTAAAGCTTCGAATAAGACACTGACCGTAATAGCTGAGTCCGGTGACGGTGATATGTACGGAGAAGGTGGGAACCATTTTATACACACTATCCGAAGAAATCCTAATATAGCAAACTTCGTTCATAATAATATGGTTTACGGCCTGACAAAAGGCCAGGCGTCGCCGACGAGTCGCAGAGGGTTTGTAACACCGGTACAGGTAGCTGGAGTAATCCTCGAACCGTTTAATCCACTGGCGGTTGCTATTTCATTAGAAGCTTCGTTCGTCGCACGGGCATTCATCGGTGACAAAGAGCAGACCAAAGAGCTTATGAAAAAAGCCATCGTCCATAAAGGCTACGCCCTATTGGATATATTTCAACCATGTGTATCATTCAATAAAATTAACAATCACAAATGGTTTAAAGAAAACACTTACTACATCGACGAATCGCATAATCCTTATGATAGGAACGCAGCATTTGCTTTAGCCTGTGAAACTGAGAAACTGCCGTTGGGCTTGTTCTATCTAAACGAAGAGAAGGAACCATTCGAGGATTGTATAACCGCTTATAAATTGTATGATAAGCCTTTATATAAACACCAGATCGATACTAAGAAGCTACAAGGTTTGATCAATGGCTTCTATTAATTGCACAAACTATCAAAAAAATTAAAAATCAATCTATTCCAAGTGTCGCTTACGAGAAGACAAGAGAATAACGTCACGTAAACCTTGTTCATCCTTCGCAGCCATCCATTTTTTCCCGAACATCGGCTCCTGGACAATATGGGCAATCGCCGATAGCGCTCGAAGATGAAAATTGCGTTTGTCTTTTGTTCCCGCGAGAATAAAAACAGTTGTTACATTATTATACTTACTTGAAAATTCTATTCCTTTTTTCGCCCGAACAAGAAAGATGTCAAATCCTTCCCTGCCTTGAATAATTATATGGGGTATTGCCAAGTCAGGATTTAAGACCGTGCTGCTTTGGGCCTCTCTTTTAACGAGCATATCATACATTACCGATTCTTTTACATCAAACCGTCCAGCCATTTTTTGTGATGTTGCTTTGAAAAACTCTTCAAGAGAAATGTGCTTATCTATATCAATTACAATACATTTTTCTATAAAACGATCAAACTCATCTAATACAATTTCATCTCTTTCCCTGATGATCCCTTTCAATTCGGTTTCAAGTCTCCCGGTGACCAATTCTTTTGCCGTTATTTTTTCAAGCAGATGCAGCAATGCGGATTCTTTTTCAACACTCTTTCTTCCATAAAACCAATAGAATAAGAATCCTAAAAAAACAATTATTGTTGTAATAACAAAGGCTTCTTCTCCCATTTCCAGAAGGACAAATGAAAATCCGATTATTGTCACTAATTGAAGCCAGGGATAAAACGGGGCCTTAAAAACGGGACGGTAATTCTGCAGGCCGCTCTGTCTGAGAATTATTATAGATATACTTGCCAAAATATAGCCGAGCACAAATACAATAGAAGCTACTTCCGCTAAAATATAAATATCCAGAAAAACAGCGGTCAAAATTACACCGGCTGTAATAAATATGGCGATATAAGGTGTTTTATATTTTTTGCCGACCCTGGAAACTGCAGGCGGCAATAATTCATCTTTGCCCACTGCTAAAAGATATCTGCTGGCTGTCATGATACCGGCATTTGCAGTTGTGATAAATGCGAGTGCCGCTGCAATACTGATCAGGATAAACCCGGTTTTGCCCCAAAAAACTTGGGCTGCATCCGAGATCGGAGTAAGTGAATTGTCAAGCTCTTCGGCTCCGAGTACCCCGCTGGCAACAAATATCATTAAGGTATAGAGCAGCACCATTAAAAAGATAGCGATTATCATTCCCCTAGGAATTGTTCTACCCGGATCTTTGATTTCACCGGCAATACTCGCAACCTGTATCAAACCCCCGTATGAAACAAACACAAATCCCGCAGTCGAAAAGACAGATTTCATTCCATAGGGAGCAAACGGTTCGAAATATTGTATTTTAATCTGCCCGAACCCCTTAGCTATGAAAGCTATCATCAGGCCAAGTAAGGCTATGACTAAAATCACCTGAAAACCAGCAGCCTCTTTTGTACCTCGAAGGTTGACAAGCATAAATATAATACACAATATCGCGGCAATAACATGCCAATTTAAAGGAATAAAGGGAGCCGCAAGCATTGCCATACCTATCAGGGCAAATGCGCTTTTAAGAGACAAACTAAACCAGCTTAGCAAGCCGGCAATAGTTCCCGCCGCAGGGCCTAATCCCCTGGAAATATAAAAGTAATCCCCGCCGGCCATTGGCATTGCAGTAGTAAGCTCAGCGATGCTTAAAAGTCCCATTGCAGCAAGGATTCCGGCAAGAAAATAAGAAAATACTACCGCCGGCCCCGCTTTGGCGTGAGCCAGACCCGGCAAAATAAAAATTCCAGAGCTTATCATCGCACCTGATGCGATGCAGAAGACATGAATGAGGCCGAGTTCTCTTTTGAGTTTCATAATAATACTAAGTTATAGATTTTAAGAAACAGGCGTTAAAACCAAATCATTTTAGAGATCATTATTTGTCAAACAATGATCTATCTGTCCGGTCTTTTAGCGTTTTAACTTTTAATCCAAGATGCTTGCTGCCAGCCTGAGTAATTTCCCTGCCGCGTTTCGTACGCCGTACGAAACCTATCTGCAGCAAATAAGGCTCGACCACATCTTCGAGCGTATCCTTTTCCTCGCCGAGTGTAGCAGCCAATGCTTCGATACCAGCCGGGCCTCCGTCATAAACTTCGGCAAGTGATCGCAGGAACGAACGGTCCAACTCATCCAGGCCAAGAATGTCAATTCTCTCCATTTTTAAAGCATTGTCAACTATCTCACCGCTTAGCCCACCGGAGCCTTTTACCTGCGCGTAATCGCGAACACGTTTTAACAATCTATTCGCTATACGCGGTGTACCCCTGCTACGAGCAGCAATCAATTCAAGAGTTCCATCATCACATTTTAGATCAAGCAGTCCGGCTGATCTTTGCAGAATCTGTGTCAGCTGTTTCTCGTTGTAGTACTCGAGATGATACAACATTCCGAACCGGCTGCGAAGCGGTGCACTCAAAAGCCCGGCCCTTGTCGTTGCTCCAACCAATGTAAATCTTTTTAGTGGAAAGTTAATCGTCTTAGCGTGCATTCCGCTATCAACGGTAAAATCAACTTTGAAATCTTCCATCGCAGGATAAATAAATTCCTCAACAGCGGTGCTTAGCCGATGCACCTCATCAATGAACAGTACATCACCTTCACCAATATTAGTGAGTAAGCCCATTACATCGCCCTGCTTCACCAGAGCGGGCCCGGAAGAGCACCGGAGATTTGTGCCCATCTCGTTAGCCACGATGTGAGCCAAGGTAGTTTTGCCCAAACCGGGCGGGCCATAAAACAATATATGCTCCAAAGGCTCGCCTCGCTGCTTAGCGGCTGTGATGGCTATAGAGAGTTTCTCTCTAACATTTTCCTGACCGATGAGTTCAGAAATAGATTGCGGCCTCATCGAAAGCGCAAAACTCTCTTCAGCTTCATTTCGCTTGTTGCCAGATATAACACGATCTATAGCCATTATTAAATTTCTGCTCCCTGTTTGAGCCTATAAATAATCGGAACCAGCTCCTCAGCTGTTTTCACATCAGGATGTTTGCTACATGCCATCTCAATAAGTTCGAGGGCTTCGTTTCTTTTCTCACCCCAGGCAATTAATATTTCAAGAGCCTCGGCCTGGAAAGGTTTATATACGGCCTGCTTTTTGGCTTCCATGCCGGCGCCAACCGCAAAGTCCTGCAGCTTACCTTGCAGTTCGGCAATTATCTGCTGTGCCATTCTTTTGCCGATAGCAGGTAGTACCGTCAACATTTTATCATCGCCATTCTCTATAGCAGCAGCTATTGTGGCTATCGGCATATTAAGAGCCTTTAGGCCTTTCTTAATTCCGATGCCTTTAACGCCGACAAATCTGGTAAAAAAGTCTCGCTCGGAGTCATTTAAAAATCCAACTATCCTCGGAATCAGATTTCCTCCGCCAGGTGTGCCCTCATAATATTCCATAGTGCACAAAATTATATCGCTATCTATTTTTTCAGACAGAGCAGAAATGCAATAACCACCCAGCATCACTTCGTAAGCTATATCACCGACCTGCACCAATGCGCTGCCACTGTCAAGCTTAACGAGTTTTCCTTCAATCCTTGCTATCACTTTTAGTCGTTAGCCATTAGTTAATAGTGAATAGTCATTAGTAAATAACTTACCAGTTCGAACGTCAAAGCTTTTTTATCAAAGCCATTATCATTTTACTGATTTCATCAGCTTCGGTCGACAATTTATTCAATGTGTTTTCATCGATATATTTTAGTCTTGCGGCTATAATCAGCTGTGTTATTAGTTCCGCACAACTTCCAAGTGACACATGAAGAAACTGTCTATATTCTTTATTATATCTTCTCCCAAAACCTTCGGCTATATTTGATGGTATCGAAATCGCAGCTCTTCTTATTTGAGAAGTTAAACAATATCTTTCTTCATCCGGGAATAGCTTTGTTAGTTTGTAAATAGACTCTGTTAAATTGATACCTCTTTGCCAAATCTCAAGATCTTTAAAACTCTGAATCCTTTCCGGCCTATTAGAAGTCATCAAAGTTATCCTTAAACTATTAACTACTGACTATTAACTATTCACTGCTGTAGTATTACTACAGCACAGCGCTGCAGCTATCGCGTCGGCCACATCGGGCGGTTGTGGTATTTCAGTCAGGCCCATCACAACCTGTATCGTTTTTTGCACCTGTTCCTTAGATGCCCGGCCGTTACCGGTAAGCGATTTTTTTATCTTAGTTGCACTATAGCTTCTGACCTCAATATCAGCAGCGGCACATTTTTGAAGTATAACACCCCGAGCATGGCCCATCAATATCGCGGTATTAGGATGAGCATAATGAGAGTATAACTGCTCTATCACAACTACCTCAGGTGAGAACTTTTCGAGTATCGCTTCGAAGTCGGCAGCTATCTGGTTTAGACGCTGCTCGATAGGTAGTTTATCGTTACTGGCAACTGTCCCAGCTTCGACGAGTTCCTCGCCGCCATCGCAGTCCAAGACCGCATAGCCGCAAACACCCAGCCCAGGATCAACTCCTAAGATCCTCATTTTCTTCTCCAGGTAGTCCCATCCTTCGAATCTTCCAGCAGCACGTCTAATGTATCAAGCTTGTCTCTTATCCCGTCGGCGGCGGCAAAATCTCTTGCTGCACGCGCCGCAGCACGTTGTTCAATAAGCATATTGACCAGCTCGTCAAGCAGATGTTCATCACCGGTTACAGCGGCATACTGGTTCTTAACAATACCCAGTACATCCCCACCGAGCTTATTGAACATATCTTCAACAGCAGTCAAGGATGCAGCATTTGTATTTTTTTCTTCGAGTAGTTTATTGCTTAGCCTTACCAACTCGAACATCACCGACAGAGCAATCGATGTATTCAAATCGTCGTTCATTCCATCTTCGAATTTGTTTTTAAGCTCATCAAGCTGATCAGCTAATTCCCTGTTAATCTCACCTTCGGAGGCGTCAGGAATTCTTTTTCGAAGGGCTTGCACAGCTTGGCTTATTTTTTCGTAACCGCTTTGGGCAGCGAACAGTGCAGCATCTGAAAAATCGAGCGGGCTTCTGTAATGACTGTTAAGTATTAACTGTCTTACCGCCAACGGATCATAGGCACGTGTGAGTCTTTCATGGGCGCCGCTAAAAGCCTGCTTTAGCATTATGAAATTGCCAAGGCTCTTGCCCATCTTTTGCCCGTCAACTGTCACCATATTATTATGCAGCCAGTATTTGACCGGCTCTTTGCCGGTAGCCGCTTTGGCTTGAGCTATTTCGCACTCATGATGCGGGAACTGGTTCTCCAGGCCGCCGCCGTGAATATCAAAAGTCTCACCGAGATACTTCGCACCCATTACCGAGCATTCAAGATGCCAGCCGGGATAGCCCATCCCCCACGGGCTCGGCCATTGCATGATATGATTGGGCTCGGCTTTTTTCCAGAGAGCAAAATCGGCGGGATTCTTTTTATCCTCCGAGACCTCAACACGGGCACCGGCCATCATTTCATCGATGTTCCTGCCGGAAAGCTTGCCGTACTCTTGAAATTTCGAAACGTCGAAATATACCGAGCCGTTAGCTTCATAGGCATAGCCGTTTTCCAAGAGCTTTTTTACCATCTCTATCTGCTCGGTAATATGTCCACTTGCGCGAGGGCTGATATCGGGTCGCTTGCAATTGAGCTTGTCCATATCATCGAAATAGCTGTGCGTATAATACTCGGCTATAGCCATCGGATGTTTCTTTTCCAGGGCGGCTTGCTTGCTAATCTTATCCTCGCCTTCATCGGCATCGTCAGTAAGATGCCCGACGTCTGTAATGTTCTGGACATATGTTACGCTATAGCCAAGGTATCTCAGGTACCGTACGAAAATATCGAAGCTGACGTAGCTCTTGGCATGGCCGAGATGAGCATGGCCGTAAACGGTAGGACCACAAATATAGATACCTACCCTGCCTTTTTCAAGCGGTACGAATTCCTCTTTGCGTCTTGATAAACTATTATAAAGCTCTAATCCCACTTTTCAATCTTTCCGAAAAATTAACACTAAGTCACTGCCTACAAAGACCTCCTGAATTTCTTTTTCAACAACGTTGTCGCTGTCGCAGCTATGGCTTCGCCCCTTCCGATCGCGCCGAAGCCTTCGTTCGTTTTGGCTTTGACGTTGACAGCGTTAAAGTCGATTCCCAAAAGACTCGCGATACATCTTTTCATCTGCCCTTTGACCGGCCCAAGATTCGGCGCTTCTGCGTGAATTATCAAGTCAACATTAGCTATTTCCCAGTCCCTGGCGTCGAGTCTTTCCTTTACATTCTGCAAAAGTCCTTTACTGTCGGCATCTTTAAACTGCGGATCGGTATCGGGAAACAGCTGGCCGATATCACCCATTCCAGATGCACCGAGCAGGGCATCGATAACGGCATGCAGTGCGACGTCGCCATCGCTGTGGCCTTTGAGGCCCAGCCCGTAAGGGACATACACTCCGCCAAGCATAAGCTTTCTACCTTCTATCAGCTCATGGATGTCGGTGCCGATGCCGCTTCGGTATTCTGGTTTAGGTCTTTCTATCACAGTACACCCTTCGTACTCGGGACATCGCCGCCAGTTATTTTTACTGCTGCTCCCAGCGACTGGCCGAGCGATTTAAAAATGCCCTCAGCTATATGGTGGCTATTCGTTCCATAAGGCACGGTAATATGCAGATTCAATTTGCCGTTATTGGCAAAGCTGCATAGCATTTCTTCGATACACTCGACATCAAAGTCACCAATCTTCTCTGTACCGTACTCGACGTTATAAACGAATTTAGCCCTGCCGGACAGATCAACACTGACATTGGCCAAAGCCTCTTCCATGGGAACGGAGGTACTGCCGTATCTAGCGATGCCTTTTTTATCGCCAAGAGCCTCATCGAGCGCCTGGCCGAGACATATCGCGATGTCCTCGACGGTGTGATGGGCATCGATATGCAGATCGCCTGTAGCTTTTACGACAAGGTCGATCTTGCTGTGCTTGCTCAGATGGGTCAGCATGTGGTCAACGAAACCAACGCCGGTATCTATCTCGTATTGGCCGATGCCGTCAAGATTAAGCTCTACCAGAACATCAGTCTCATTAGTTTTTCTCTCTATTCTTGCATTTCTGTTTGCCATATCGCTATCCCTGTTTAGCTAATATTTTCTGCAGTTCTGCCAGTAGTTTATCGTTCTGCTCTTTAGTTCCTATTGTAATACGCAGCTTATCTTTGAGCCCAGCCGCGTTGAAATATCTTACATAAATATCCTTGTCGGCAAGTTTACCATAAATATCATCAGCCTGACAGTTTTTACACCCAGCCAATATAAAGTTGCTGCTACTGCTTTGAACGGCAAAATTCAAGTCTTGCAGGGCCTTG
The DNA here is from genome assembly GCA_028282745.1 of Sedimentisphaerales bacterium. Classification (GTDB taxonomy): domain Bacteria; phylum Planctomycetota; class Phycisphaerae; order Sedimentisphaerales; family Anaerobacaceae; genus JANQHJ01. The sequence goes on from JANQHJ010000152.1 coordinate 20,836, forward strand.
GTAACTCTTGCACGCTCTTTTTTAATCTTCTCAACGTTAGTTTTGAAATACCCCTGATCCTTTATCGCCGCTGTCGCAGCTGCTATTGAAACTACGTCAACCGGATAGGAATCCAGTACTTTGCTCAGGCCGTCGATAAGGCTCGCCTGGGCAATGCCGTAACCGAACCGCATCCCGGCAAGTGAATAGCCCTTGCTCATCGAGCGAAGAATTATCAGGTTATCGAATTTCTCAACGAGCCTTGCGCAATTATCTTCTGCGAAATCCGCATAAGCCTCGTCAACCAATAACACACCTTTCAATTCATTGGCTAATGAAGCTATCTCATCGATGTTTATAAAACTTCCGCTCGGAGCGTTTGGGTTACATAGTATCGTCAGCGGTGCGCCCGCCGAAATAAGCTTAGCCGGTAAATTAAATTCATTATCGAAAGGTACTTCAATTACAGCACATCCTTGCATTTTAGCCAGCACCGGATAAAGGGTATAGGTTGGTACCGGATACGCCAGCGGTCTGTCCTTATCGCAGAAAGATATTATAGCTGTCTTGAGCAAATCGTCGCCGCCGTTGCAGCAAACGATATTTTCCGGGGCAACACCGTTGACCTGGGCGGCGACCTCTCGAAAGGCCCTGCCGGTTGGGTCAGGGTATCGCCGGAGGTTTTCCGGCTCAATTTGAGCGATAGCCTTGCAGACCATCGAAGACGGCTGATAGGGATTCTCATTAGTATTGAGTTTGACCACATCCTGGTTTTCAGGCTGAAAACCAGGTACATAGCCCGACATCTGCTCTATATTGTCACGAAAATAAGACATTAAACTGCTCCAAAACTTCTTTATGCAGAGATTATACGCGATTTAACAAAAAACGCAAAATTGATTCATAAAACCCAAACAATACTTTGATTTTATGATAAAATTCTGAAATGAGACGAAAAACACTAAAAAATCAGTCATTTTTGTTCGCTTTAGCTCTATTTAGCTGCTTTTACAGCTTTCTTTGGGCTAAAAGTGATAAATCTGCTTTAAATCGGACACCGAAAAATATCATTATCATGATATCAGACGGCTGCGGCTATAACCACGTTGACGCTGCCAGCTTATACCAATACGGCCAGACCGGCATCCAGCCTTATGAGAGATTCCCGATCAAATGCGGTATGACCACATATCCCGCAACCAGATCATACGACCCGTTCAAGGCCTGGACGGATTTCAATAATGTCAAAACCAACTGGACCGATTCAGCGGCAGCCGGTACCGCTATAAGCTGTGGAGTGAAAACCTATAACGGCGCGATCGGGTTAGGCCCCGACAAAAAGCCGCTCGGACATATGATCGATCATTGCGAAGACCTCGGCAAATCTACCGGGCTGGTAACGAGTGTTCAAATCAGTCACGCAACCCCGGCTGCCTTTGCAGCACATAGCAAAGAGAGAAAATACTACGAAAAAATCGCAAAACAAATGATATTCGAGAGTTCTGTTGATGTCATAATGGGCTGCGGCCATCCGCTTTATGATGAGGACGGTAAGAAAAGAAAGAAAGTAAGCGGCAAAGACTACGATTATATTGGCGGTAAATCAACATTCAAGGCATTGAAAGCAGGTACTGCAGGCGGCGATGCTGACTCTGATGGGATCAACGATCCCTGGAAGCTCATAGAAACACGAGATGAATTCCAAAAACTTTCCTCAGGTGAGACTCCAAAAAGGCTATTAGGTCTCGTACAAATAAAAGAGACTCTTCAACAAAAACGCAGCGGTGACGACAAAGCTGCTCCTTATATTGTACCGCTTATTAAGACCGTACCAACGCTTGTCGAAATGACAAACGGAGCCCTTAATATCCTTGATAACGACAAGGACGGCTTCTTTTTAATGATAGAAGGCGGAGCTGTGGACTGGGCCGGTCATGACAATCAGTCGGGCAGGATGATCGAGGAGCAGATAGACTTTAATAAGACTGTCGAGGCTGTTATCAAATGGATTGAAAATAACGGCAGCTGGGACGAAACCTTACTCATCGTTACTTCTGACCATGAATGCGGTTACCTGACAGGCCCAAACTCCGGCCAAAAGACAACAGGCCCTGTCTGGAATCCTCTTAAAAATAACGGTAAGAATAATATGCCGGGTATCGAATGGCATAGTGATGAACACACTAATTCGCTCGTGCCGTTCTACGCAAAGGGGCAAGGGGCGAGATTATTTAAAGAATTTATGACCAAGCACGACATCATCAAAGGCCCTTACATTGACAATACCGATATCGCCAAGGTCATTTTCAGGCTCTTAGCTGAATAACCTTCACGGGGTACAATTATTTTCGGCAGTAATCTATCAGTCGTGCTATCTCGCTTCGCATATCTTTGCGCTGGACTATCATATCCACAAAACCGTGCTCTACCATGAACTCAGCAGTCTGGAAACCCTCCGGCAGTTCGACCTTGATGGTCTCGGCGATAACACGTCTGCCCGTAAAACCAATAAGTGCGCCCGGTTCGGCTATGGTAACATCACCCAGCATTGCGAAGCTCGCTGTTACTCCGCCGGTGGTAGGATCGGTGAGGACAGCCACATATAAACCTTTGGCCTCGTTCAGTTTCGCTATAGCAGCGCTCGTTTTAGCCATTTGCTGGACGGCGATAACGCTCTCGTGCATTCTCGCTCCACCGGAGCAAATGATAGCGACCAAAGGGAGTGATTCGGCTGCGGCTCGCTCGGCGGCAACGCAGAATTTCTCTCCGACCACAGCTCCCATCGAGCCCATCAGGAAATTAGGGTCCATAACAGCAAGTATAACACCCCGGCCCTTGATAAAGGCCTTTCCGATACGCATCGCTTCCTTAGCCCCGCTTTTTTTCTCTTCGCCTTCGAGCCTGTCCTTATATGTTGTGCCTCGAAACTCGAAATTCAATGGATCGTCGCTTCGAAGATCGACGAGTTCTTCTTCGAAAGTGCCCTCGTCCACGAGATATTTTATCCGCAAATCGGCTGGGATACGGAAATGATGATTGCACTGCAGGCAGACGTTCATATTCTTCTCGACGCTGCTGCGATATATCATATGCTCACAACCCGGACAACGCATCCAGAGCCCCTCCGGCATATCCTTGCGAGGTTTTAAGCTATAACCGTCCCATGACGCTTTTTGTTTTTTACCCATAATCACTCCAGCTAATTCAATTCCACCAGCCAGGGATTGTACCAGAAAATCCCGGCACAGGCCACAAAAATCATGGCACATCGATACTCCCCTGATGCTCAGATACTTGTCTTCGGATGAGAAAAAGTATAGCTTATGCGTGATTATCTTAATAAATACAGGGAAAAATATGGCTGTAAGACTTTTATTAACCGGCTTTGAGTCGTTCAAAACCTTTAAAGTCAATCCCAGCTGGGAAGCCGCTAAATCGGTATCGCAAGCCTTTGCGGATGATGTTGGGGCTGCGCTTTTACCTGTCGATTATCTGTTCGCCAATAAGCTGCTCTATGAGGCTCTGGACAGATATCAGCCGCAAGACTGCATTTGCATGGGCCTGGCCAAGGGAGATTTTTTTCGCCTTGAAACAGTAGCCAGAAAGCCCAAACAATTCGCCAATCTTCCAGGCGAACAGCTTCTGAAGGGTAATTGGCCATGGGACCAGGCCGAGCAGGTTTTGAAAAACGCTGATGTACCGGTTAAACGCTCAACGGATACAGGTAAATTTGTCTGCGAGAGCACATATTGGTCGCTGCTGGATTATCGATCGAAAAATAATACCCCGCAAAATTGTATGTTTTTGCACGTCCCGGCCGTTAGCGAAGAATTTCCCGTAAATCGAACCACTGACGCGGTAAAAGCATTAGTCCGGGACTGGCTGAATAACAAATAACAAATAATTGCAGCCCTTGAAATTACCATCGAAATAAGATAATTTGGCAACATCTATCGATAGTATAGAGAGGGCTAACCGCAGCTTAAATTTTGGGGAAATACAACTTATGAAAAACGCACGCAATAAATATATCCTTGGCTTATTTATAATGGTCTTTTTGGCAACAGGATCTTTAGCTATTACCCAGAAAGTTTTTAAAGACTTGCCTGCCGGATGGAAAGTGGAAAAAACTATCGATATACCAAAAGATCAGTTAATGGTTATAAGCAAAAAACTCGGCGCACGAGTGTACAAGCTTTCCAATACATATCTTACGGTCAATGGTCAGCCTCTCCAGGTTAATATTATGCATTGCAGGCGCAAAAAAAGTGCTGATAAAATATATCAGGCTATTCTCTCCGTACATAATGGTGACACCAATTTCGTCATACAAAAAGGTGTAACAGTCATCGAATTAACCAAATGTAATGACATGAGTATCATCAAAAAAGCAAATGAACTATTTAGTACGACTGGGAAATCCAAAAAAGAAAAATCCGAGATATTTAAACAACCGCTTCCAATCGGCTGGCAAATAAACGAAATCCAGGTATTAGATAAAAGCCAGACGGACATGATCGCAAACAAGCTTGGGGCAAATATAGAAAATTTGACAAACGTTATTTTAAATGCACATGGACAACACCTGCGAATAAATATTTTAGAGGCTCAAACACCACAGGATGCCGCTGTCATTTATAACTCGATCCTCAAAGTGCATAAAGGATTCAGACCCTCTGTTATCAAGCACGATAAAAAAGTTATCGAGATAAGTTGCGAAGATACCGCCTTAACAATTAAAGCCGGTTGGGAACTGGGGTTTCGGCGAAAACCCACCGCAGTGGAATATGCCATAAAATTTGATGCTGCCCCTATAAAAGATTGCGATTTTATGGCGTGGAACAAAATGTTCAATTTATTTCTCGCTCTGAATAATAATCCCGTCAACGAAGATGTAAAGTCACAAATAAATGAGCTGTCTAAAAAATTCAACTTCGACAAAGATATCCAGCTTCGCAATTGTGATAACTCAAAGCCAAAATACCAATTCGATCCCATCCCAACCCAAAATGAGAACCTAAAAAACAATGAAATAATAAAATACTCATTTGACAAACTAAATCAAAAGTTTGGCATTAATTACACATCAATAGAAGTAGGCATAAAAACTAATAAAAATGGATTCACTCCAAGCGACAGAAAAGTTTCTAACGAATTACTGGCCGCTACAGCTTTTTGGCCAGTCGATGCCCCGAAGGTAAAGGCCCTGGCAAATAAAATTACAGAGGGATGCAACAGTAAGCAAGAAAAAGTTAAGGCTATACTAAAATGGCTAACTCCCGGAGCCAATATAAAATTCGGCGGACCTGTTACTGGCTCTCGGTACGGAGTTAAAAAAGTATTAGAACAGCGGTATGGACATTGCTGGGATTTTTCCGACTGCTTCGTAACGCTTTGCAGGGCCAGCGGCATACCCTGTCGACAATTAGCTGGCTGGCTTTATGGGCTAAGCGGCCATGTCTGGGCGGAGGTTCTATATGAAACAAAAGGATGGCAGCAAGTCGATCCAACTGGCGGAAATGGCCTTAAATGCGGTATCTACCATATCCCATACCTGGTTAGCGAGGATGGAAATATGAGCATATTATATTTATCAATGCCGAAAATAGACATTGTAAAGCCTTGATATTCAAGCCAAAATAATATAGCTTTATTTTGTCTGCTGAAGACATAGAACCAGTCAACAACAATTGAATTTTTGAGGGATATACAGATGAAGAAATATGAATGCGCAGCCTGCGGATATATTTACGATCCTGAAATCGGCGACCCTGACAGCGGCATTGAGCCCGGTACAGCTTTTGAGGATATTCCGGATGACTGGACCTGCCCGGATTGCGGTGTCGGCAAGGATGAGTTCGAACCTGTCTCTTAATTTTATATTCTTAGTGATCAAACCAACAAATTATAAATGACATATCCCCAGGGGGATTGTTATGCTATATGAATATGACGCGATAGTAATCGGCCTGGGGCCTGCCGGGATGGCAGTCTCAATAATGGGCTCCGAGATGGGGCTAAAAATATGCGCCATCGAAATGCACCGCATCGGCGGTGAGTGCATGAACGTCGGCTGCATACCGAGTAAAAGCCTTCTCCGTATAGCCAAGTATCGAACCGCGCCCGACAAACTAAAAGGCATGGGGTTGTTGGAAGATATAGAGACGGTTATTGACCAGCCATTCAACAAGATACAAAGCTATCTCGATTTCATTCGTGACAAAAAAACAATGAAGATGTTCGACAAGGTGCATCTTGTCTATCAGAAAGGCCCCGCCAAATTTGTTGACCCTCATACCGTCGAAGCAGACGGGAAAAAATATACAGCCAAACGAATATTCATCTGCGTCGGAACCCGTCCTGCTGTGCCGAATTTTGAGGGGCTTGATTCAATAGACTATCTGACGAACGAAAATATATTTGAGTTGGAAAAAATCCCCGACAGCTTGATCGTCGTTGGGGGTGGGGCTATAGCCTGCGAGATGGCACAGGCATTTTGTAGGTTGGGCTCGAAAGTCACTATCGTTATACGAGGCCCGCGACTAATGTGGCGCGAAGACAGTGACGCTACAGGTATCATAGAGAAAAAATTCGAAGACGAAGGCATAACTATCCTGCGTGAGCACAAACCGATCAGGTTCGAAAAAGACAGCGGCAATGTAGTGATGATCGCCGACAAGGGTCAAACTGTAACCGCTGAAAAAGTGCTAATCGCGGCCGGGCGAAGATATGACTATTCAAAACTCGGGCTCGATAAAGCAAATGTTAAAACCGATCAACGAGGAGCTATAATCGTAGATAAAAAGCTGCGGACAAGTCAAAAACATATATTTGCGCCCGGCGACTGTAACGGTCATTTTTTACTCTCACACGCAGCTATGCACCAAGGTATGATAGCACTGATGAATTGCATGATGCCGGGGCCTTTTAAAATGAATTTTAAGAAATTTCCCGTCCCCTGGACAATTTTCACCGAACCGGCCTTTTCAAGAGTGGGTATGAATGAGAAAGACCTTACTGACAAAGGAGTTAAATATGAAATCGTACGGATCAATTACGGCGACTATGGAGCGGCTATAGCAGAAGGCGTGCCTGAGGGTTTCGTGAAAGTCTTTGCGAGCAAGGCCGGTCGAATTTACGGCGCCTATATAATCGGAGAAAATTCCGGCGAACTGATAAACGAATGGGCAATGGCTATACAGAACAAACTTCGAATGCACAAAATTATGATGCAGCAGCATTCGTTCCCAACGATGGGTTTTTTGACAAAACGGGCTTCGGAAACATGGATGATGAACCGAATGAAATCGCCGTTGCTCAAAAAAATGTGCCGCTGGATGTATTAAGTGAAGGGATATCTCAATGCAGAAGATAGAGCCAAAAGTTACTCAAATGGATATCGTCTGTGCTGAGATTCCTGCGTCACCAGTCGCCTTAGTAGTTTTTGGAGCTTCCGGTGATCTTACAAAGCGAAAACTTATCCCTGCTCTTTTCGAACTCTATCAGCGAGAATTACTGAGCGAAAATTTTTATGTCATTGGATGTGGAAGAAGGCAGCTCAGTGACAAGCAATTCCGAAAAGTCGTAACTGAGGCTATTGGCACCGAAGCCGATGAGTTTTCAAAGAAATTTCATTTCGAAACCGGCGGCTATGACGAACCGGATTTTTACAAACGACTGACAAATCGATTAGAGCAATTGAATAAGCAATATTCAATTGATAATAATGTCATATTCTATCTTTCTGTACCGCCTGCTTTATACCCTGTAATAGCCGAACAACTGGGATCGGCTGGACTAACCTGTCCGAAGGATAATACCCAAAAAGAAAATGTACGCTTAATAATTGAAAAACCTTTCGGCAGGGATTTACAAAGTGCTGCTGAATTGAACTCCATCATAACTAAATGCTTCGATGAATCCCAGATATACCGTATTGACCATTACCTCGGCAAAGAGACTGTGCAGAACATAATGATACTTCGGTTCGCCAACGCAATATACGAGCCGATCTGGAATCGTGACTACATCGATCACGTCCAGATAACCATCGCCGAATCAGTAGGCATCGAACATCGCGGCGGCTATTACGATAAAAGCGGTGCACTTCGTGACATGTTCCAGAACCACATGCTGCAAATGCTCGCCCTGGTGGCTATGGAGCCACCTTCATCTTTTGAAGCTAATTGTATCCGGGATGAAAAGGTGAAGCTTTTAAAATCGCTGAGACCTTTTGAGCCCTCTGATTTCATCAGGGCCCAATATACCAATGGCGTTATAGATGGCGAGAATGTCTCCAGCTACCTCGAAGAAGAAGGGGTAGCGCCGGATTCACAAACAGAAACGTACATTGCCACTAAGATATTGGTCGATAACTGGCGATGGCAGGATGTACCCTTTTACGTGCGTACAGGTAAACGGCTCGGCGCAAAGAACACAAATATAGCTATCACGTTTAAAAAAGTGCCACACTCGATGTTCGCTTCGTTCGGCCTTGATGAGCTACCAAGCAATATACTGGTACTTCAGATCCAGCCGCAGGAAGGAATAAGCTTTCAGTTCCAGGCGAAGCGGCCGGGCTCGAAAATGTGTATGGGCACGCTCGATATGCACTTTCATTACAGTGAATTATTCGATGTTAAAATGCCAGAGGCATATTCACGATTGCTGCTTGATGCAATGACAGGCGATCAGACATTGTTTAATAGATACGACAGCTTAGAAACCGCATGGAAGCTGCTCGATCCGGTATTAGCAGACTGGCAAAATAATAATTCCACTCTTTATAAATATCCTGCCGGGGCCGAAAGCTTCGCAGAGGCAGACAAACTAATCGAATCAGACGGCCGAAACTGGAGGGCCATAGCAAACCATTAATTTCCGAAAGGAGAATAAAATGGATATCTTTGAATTCGCAAAAGAAAAAGAGGAGCAGGCTGAATTGCTTTACAGGGATCTTGCTCTCAAATCACCAGACGAAGGATTACACAAAATTTTCTCAATGCTGGCAGACGAAGAGGAGAAACACTATGAAGTCATCGAAGCAATGCAGGCTCAGACAGACGTGGAAATCGCTCAGACTCCTATCCTTGACAACGTAATAGGCATTTTCGAGAAGATCAGGGACAGCGGTAAAAAATTCAATTTCGACAAGAGCCAGATTAAACTCTATCAGCAGGCTGAAGAGATCGAGGCCCATGCCAGAGATTTTTATTATGAAAAAGCTCAGGAGGTTGAAAACCCAGCTCAGAAAGATATTTTTCTACAACTCGCCGAGCAGGAAAAGAATCACTATATGCTGATCGACAACCTGGTAGAATTCGTATCGAGACCAACTCAATGGTTAGAGAACGCCGAATTCTATCACCTTGAAGATTACTAAAACTACTCCGCCTTCGACAACGTCTAATCTCTTTCTCGCTCGCGGCGGATTCTCTGATTAAGGTTCAGGGCGCTGCCCCTATAAGGGCCGTCTCGGTTCTCCACGATTTCAGCACGACCTGTTTGCGGAGTAATTACATACATCGTACCGTCATGCCCCTCAACAACAGCATAGCCGTCATTCTCAACAGCTATCCCGAAATCTGCCTTGCCAGCGCCGCCCAGACTCTGGCCCATTACAAGCGTTACCAACACGCCAAGAAGGACACCTATAAAAAGCATTTTGTAATCGCCTTTAAGTTTCATTGCTATTTCCTTTCAAAATTATGTCTTATTAGCTTCTAAGCCGTAGTCTATGCGCCTGGTCATTGATATTATTAAAAAAAACATCGCTGCCATAATTAAATATCGTACATATAGATGTTTTTACAATACTTTTACATACCAGCCGGCTTTTTCTTGACTATAATATAATAGAAATATAAAGGTGCCTTATGGAAGAAAAAATAAACATTCTGATCGTGGAAGACGAAGAAAATATCCGCAACGCCCTGCGTGATTTTCTCGAATTTCAGAATTTCGAAGTCACCATCGCAACAGACGGCCAACAGGCCCAGGACATTGTATCTAAGCGGCAATTCAACCTAATACTATTAGATCTTATGCTGCCCAAGGTCAGCGGAGAAGAGCTCTGTACCCAATGGCGGCAGCAAGGCCTGGTAACACCGATAATTATGCTAACTGCCAAAGGTCAGGAAAAAGACAAAATATCAGGCCTGAATATCGGTGCCGACGACTATATAACAAAACCATTCTCCCTTGAAGAGCTGCTCGCAAGAATAAATGCCGTACTTCGGAGGACCGATCCTGCCAGAGCTGTCGGCCAGGTGTTTAAATTCGCCGATCTCGAAGTTGACATCCCTGAGTTGAAAGTTACAAGAGATTCGACAGAAACAAAGATCAGCGCAAGAGAAGCTCAGCTCATTCAATACTTCGCAGCAAATCCAAACCGCATCATCCCAAGAGATGAACTCTACCAGAATGTCTGGAATGACACTATGACTGAGCTTGGAACAAGGACGATTGATATGCACATCGCAAAGCTTCGAAGCCGTATCGAAATAAATTCAGCTCAGCCACAGATCATCAAAACAGTCCGAGGCGCAGGCTACAAATATGAATGTTAATTTAACTGGGCTCTTTGCTAATGTATAAGCGATTGACCATTTTATCTATTGTGATTATCACTGCCATGTCAGGCTTGGCGTGGCTGGGTTATCATTCTATTCAAATCCGTGCCCAAGGTATGGAAGGGGCACGCATAGGAGAATTTGCCGAAGTCGCAGAGCAGATACGTCTTGATGTAAAAAGAAAATTCGACAGCTTCATCAAGGCAGAGATCAATCGCCCTTACACTGACTATCAAAGCTTCTACGTCACCCAAAATCCGGACCCAAGAGTACAAACACCGCTATCAATAGTTGCCTCGCCGTTAAATTATAAAATAGAAGAAGGCCTGGCATACGGGCATTTCCAGATCGAGCCGGACGGAAAGTTAATTACTCCTAATGATGAACCGGCTCGGCAGAAAAAAATTGCCAAATTAAATGATGATTTTGTCGCTATGGTAGGCGGCAACCGTTCTAACATTATTGATAATCTACTGCCGGCCCTTGATGGCAATGGCAGCTCACTTTTATCGAGCTCAGAAATAAGACTTAGACAGGAAACTCAAAGAAAAGAGCAAGAACAATCTCAGCAAAGAAGTTATCATAGCAAAAAGTCATTTTCAAAAAGCAACAGGCCTTATCAACAAAGAAAACAAGAGTTGCAAATTGAAAGCCTTAAAGAACAAATTGGCAATACACAGATGTTAAATATATCTCGTTCGGTAGTAAACACAAACCGGGCTGTTACAGAAGGCAACATTGATGAGCAGGCTTTAAAACAATACCAATTTCAGCAAACTGCTGAACAGCCCGCTACAAAATCGCAAGGGAGCGAAATTCCTCCGCAAAAAGATGTTCAAATGGGATTAGAAGATATTGTTCAGGTACGCATTGAGCCTTTTGTCTCAATGGTAGTAGGTGGTGGCGATATACAGAATTCATTATTTGAAGGGCAAATCTTTTTGCTACGTCATGTTCAAATCGAACAGCAGCATTTCATGCAGGGATTCCAGCTCAATGAGGTTCAACTGCTATCTGAAATTAGAAACTCAGCCATGCTTCTAATGCGCGAGGGAATGGCATTTAATATATCAAAATATGAAAATGCAGATACTTCTTTTGCAGCAAGACTTGAATTCGGCTTCGGATCTCTTGTTCTCAACCTAATAGAAACAGATCCTGCATGGATACAAAACCAGACTCGCCAGCTTGTCAACTGGTACTTGGCGATTATTGCTGTCGTCCTACTGGTTGTAAGCCTCGGCCTGGCGAGCTTATGGCAAAACACAAAACAGCAGTTAAAACTCGCACAGAAAAAAGATGATTTTATCTCCGCTGTTTCACACGAATTGCGAACGCCCCTTACATCAATAAGAATGTATTCTGAAATGCTCGAAAAGAACTGGATAAAATCAGAAGAAAAACGCTGCGAGTACTACCAAAACATGCGCACCGAAAGCGAAAGGCTCAGCCGGCTTATCGAAAATGTGCTCGACTTTTCAAGAATACAGAGAGGCCGAAAGAAATATTCTTTCACTGTTGGAGATATTAACCAGGCAATCAATGAAGTCATAGAAATGATGCGCCCTTATGCGTCCCGGCACGAATTCACCCTTAAAACAGATTTCGCTGATCTTCGCCAAACAGCCTTTGACCGAGACGCGATCAAGCAGATAACGGTCAATCTGATTGACAATGCTGTAAAGTATGCCCGCAAGACTAAAGATAAGACTATAATCATCCGGTCACGCAGGACTGATGGTTTTATCCTGATAGAAGTCGAGGACCACGGCCCGGGTATTCCATTTACCCAGAGACATAAGGTTTTCGAGGAATTCTATCGCACAGAAGCCGAATCTACTCGTGAAACCGCCGGAACAGGACTGGGCCTTGCGCTGGTGAAAAAATTTGCTCAGGCACATGAAGGCTTTGTAGAAATACTCTCCGCCAAACCGACCGGCGCCCTTTTCAGGGTAGGTTTAGCTATACAGTCTAAACATCAAATGCAAGGATCGGCATAAAAATGATCGGAAGTAAAAACAATCCTATTCCAAACAGTGTATTACGCCCGAAATTCTTAGCCAAGCTAATGAATATCACAAAGTAGAATGGCGGGAACAAGCCTAACCAGCTGGGCTTATCAGCTATATTGGCCAGTACACAAATATTATAAATTGGAATAAGTGCCGCCCAGCCTTTTTGCTCAGCCCTTTCAAAAATCAGCCACAAACAAACTACCTGTATAGCGATCAGCCCTAAAACTATCAACGTGATAATGCTCGTATATTGCGTGACAGCTGTGGCGACATTCCTGACTTCTTCGCGTTCCATGGCCTGTATAACATTATAGCTGTAAGAGCCGACGGCAAAACCACGCGCGCCAAAAACCTTCGATATTAACACCGAATCAATTGCTACTCCATTAACATCTTCTACAAACAAAAACGTCATACACTGCGATTGCCTTCCAGCCTTTAAGCTGCTTCGAGAGATCATCAATTCCTTACCATCCCGCTTTTTGTTATAAGCTTCGCCAAATTCCAACTGCCCCGACTGTCCCATTTTTTCAGCAAATTTTTCCAGCTGTCCCTCTTGAAGCATTAGTTGGGATTGCCCTGAGAACATCTGGTTTACATCATTAACATCGCGGGCAAACATAGAGCCGACAAATTGTTGGGCAACAGCTTCCAGAGGCTTCGTCCCACTTACACTTTGATCCTCAAAGTCCCTGACATCCCCAGCCGCTAAATATATCACCCATCCGATCAGCAAAATCAGAACAACACTTAATCCGCTTAACCCATAACCTACATATCTAAATACCGAGCCGCCGCCGCTATACTTCGGCTTCACTTGAGTATTGCCAAATCCTACATCCATCTTCTCTGAAAACACCGCAGCAACAGTTTTTTTAATTTCATCTTGTTTAACCGGAGTTGAATATTCTTCCGGATACGGTATCCGGATAGGATTTTTACATTTGGCACAGCGAATTTTTTTACCGGCGTATTGGGAATTGACACCGATTTTTTGATCGCAATTCGGGCAGTGAAACTTAATGATAACCGTATCATCAACCACTTGAGGCGGCACTGTTATTTCATACATGCACTGTGTGCACATTACCTTTTTACCTGCGAATTGCTCCGGAAATTCTAAACTCGCTCCGCATCGTTTACAGGCTACTTTTATCATCAACACTTACCCTCAATTCACTTTTTATCTCCGCCATACTCCCCTGGTCATTATACACCACGATCGCCCAGTCCACCAATCATTTCCAGCAGCTTTAATGGCCCACAGTGTGCTTCAAACCTGGAAACTTAACTTTTGAAAATATTTTTCTTCGAGCTTACTAAATCTGCTATAACCGTATCAGTTGACCTTGGTGGCTTTAAGTTCTTTTCGATTGCCCGCTTTCTATAAAGACGACCCGGTGCAGTTAATTGCCACTCCTTATATTTAGGAGGAAGCGCCATCGTTAAGAATAACACAACAAACAAAGTAAGTTCAAAACAGTAAATCCCCGGCAAATTAATTAATCGTAATATCTGTGGTGTTGCTATACCTGCTAAGATCACGCAAATTGGCATAATCAATACTTTGTCATAACGTGGAATTATCAACCTGAAAGTAAACAATCGCCCAAGAAGGCTGATAGGGGGCAGACACATAGAAACATACACCAATGTTCTAAATAACACTAAATAAAAAACTAACTTCATTAACAACCACCATTCGTATAAACCACCGGCTGGCCATTTTATAACATGCACATACCATGTTATAATAAAACTGATAAGAAAAGCTTTTGTCACGCTCAATTCTAACTGGTTATGATAAATAATGTATCTGAATGGCCAAGAACGACTTATAAGTATTTTACTTTGCTTTCTCAGCTCATTAACTGGATCGAGCTGCCACCATTTAGTGTTCCAGGGAAAATTCTCTAAACTAACTGCTGTTGACCAATAACAAAGACCATAAAGACCTAATAAAACAAAGACAGAGACTATTGGATTACGGAATGGATAATATGTAAATGATGCCAAAAATAATACGGCTAATGCAGTATGCCCTTGATTTTCATTCAAGGCTATCCATAACATTAGCACATATGCACACAGAAAAGCTATTAGTGGAGCTATTACTAATTCCGGCACATTGACATAAGCAAGCATAGTAAGTATTGACAAAAAGAGTACATCAGTCTCGACCAGATGAATCGGCCCTAATGGAAGTCTCTTTCTGTAATCCCATGGACTAAGGTTAAGCCAAAACCGGTACTTCCTGCTGTATGAAGGATGATAAAAAATAACACGATACAATCCATAAAGACCCGCATACACTCCTAATATACCTATTCGAAGACGAGACAATACAAGAGTGTCCTCATTAGGCTCAACTTTCAATATCCCAAAAATGAGCAAATCAAGTGAATATGTTAATAAATAAAATATCACAGCAATTACTATCCATTTAGCAGGAGGAAGTGCTAATTTTATATATTGCCATCTCTTTTTCACTTCACCCTCCCCTCCAAATACTCATCAATATTATTAAAAACTTCCGGATGTATGAGCTTTTCTAAAACCTCACCCAAGTCACCACTGCAACCGGTTCTTCTTCTAAGACCTTCTGCTGTATCAAATGCCAAAATCTCACCGTGTGCGACGATTGCTATGCGATGCGCTATCGGCTCGACCAGTCCAGGTACCGGTACCGCCATCATGACTGTAATATCTTTTCTATCTGCCAGATTTTTTAATACCCTGCTCAACGCCAGCAGCGCAGAAGAGTCCAAGCCGCCAGAGAAAGGTTCGTCCAGTATCATGACCGATGCTTCCGTTATCAACGCCGAACAAATTCCGATTTTCTTCTTCTGACCTGTTGAATAAGAGCGAACTGGCGAATCTGCTTGTTCTTCCAAATCGAAAAGCTTTAATAATTGCTCACTATGATCCATCAGCCTTTCTTCTTCAACTTCATATAGCCTTCCTACAGCTAAAAGGAATTCCCTGCCCGTACTAAAGGGTGGCAGAAACGGATCATCCGGCAAATACACGGTTTTCTTCCGGATCGCAATTTCCTCTTTTACAGAGTTGCGACGTTTGAGCCCGTCTATCTCAACGTATCCTTTTATAGACGACATAACTCCGCCCACCACACCCAGCAAAGTGCTCTTACCCATCCCGTTAGGCCCCATTACCGCTACCAGTTCCCCGGTCTCTATCTTCAACGAAACATTTTTAAGGATAGGCTTAACACCGTAATGATGCCAAACATCAACTATATTGATCATTTGGATTACTCCTTATAAGGGTATCATTTATTAATAAGGACGCCCCTCTTAACTATTTCTTCATAACTTTCTGTCGAGTTTTCGATAGCTTATCGCTTCGGCTATGTGTTCGGGCCGGATATGATCACAGTTTTCCAGATCAGCTATCGTTCGTGCGACTTTGCAAATCTTATCGTGGGCCCTTGCGCTTAGGCCGAACTCTATCATTGCCTGCTTGAGCATCATCTCCGATTGCTTGTCAAGCTCACAATATTTCTGCACCTGCTTATGCGTCATTACGGAATTGGTCATCACCTTGCCGTCACCAAACCGTTTGGCCTGAACAGCTCTTGCGTTAACCACACTTTCTCTTATGGAATCCGAGCTCTGTTGGCCGGTTTTGCTCCGCAATTTTCTAAATTCGACCGGCGGCACCTCGATATGAATATCTATCCTGTCCATCAACGGCCCAGAAATCTTGGACAAATATTTCTCGACCTGGTTTGGCGTACACTTACACCGCCTGTAGTCACTGCCGTAATAACCGCACGGGCAAGGATTACATGATGCTACCAGCATAAAATTAGCTGGATATTTATTTGTACGTTTTGTCCGCGATACAGTAACCGTTCCATCCTCTAAAGGTTGACGTATCATCTCCAGCACATTTCTCGGAAACTCGGTGAACTCATCCAGAAACAATATCCCATGATGAGCCAGTGACAGCTCGCCCGGCCTGGCATCTGTGCCACCTCCTATAAGAGCGGGCCCGCTCGCCGTATGATGCGGTGTCCGCACGGGGCGAATTGCCATTAATGCCCTGTTTTTATCCAATAACCCAACTGAAGAATATATCCGCGTTGTCTCCAGTGATTCAGCCAGATTCAAAGGTGGTAATATCGTCGCCAGCCGCTGAGCCAACATTGTCTTGCCGGCACCGGGCGGGCCTATCATTAATATATTATGTCCTCCAGCCGCCGCTACCGTCAGAGCCCGCTTGACGGATTCCTGGCCCTTGACCTCGGCAAAGTCAAAATCGTACCTGCTCTCGGCATCGAATACGCCATTGATATCTAAGATAGTTGTCTCAAGCGGCAACCGCCCGGATAAAAATTCCACCGTCTGCGATAACGATCCCACACCATAAACCTCCAGCCCATCCACAACTGCAGCTTCTTTGGCATTATCGATCGGCACTATGATGCCTCGATATCCATTCGCCGCGGCTGTCATCGCCATACTAAGCACACCATTGACGCTCCTCACCCGCCCATCCAGGGCAAGCTCGCCGACAATAACAAAATCTTTGGCAACCGTACTGCTGAATACGTTGTTACCTATCAGCATCCCAAGCGCGATCGGCAAATCGAAAGCCGGGCCTTCTTTCTTGATATCGGCAGGAGCAAGGTTGACCAGCGACTGTGTTTTGGGATAATTATAGCCGCAGTTAATAATCGCGCTTTTAACCCGCTCAGTGCTCTCTTTGACCGCTGCGTCGGGCAGTCCAACGATTACCGATTTCTCGAATCCGCCCCGCGCGACATCAACTTCGACCTCACAGATTATCCCCTCGATACCAACAAGCGCAACACTATGCAATCGTGCCAACATAATCACTTCCTCATTCTGGGCCTGAAAAAACGCATTTTAGCCCTCAAATCGCCACCCCGCAAGCAATTTTCAAGATTAAATACTTCCAGAATCCACCACAAGGGTCAAACTTTCTTATCTACCTAAGCCCCAACAAACCAATGACTTACATGAATAGCGCCAAAAATATGTTAAAATACGCAAAAAATCCCTTGTCAGAAACGCTATCTCGTGTATAATTGTAGTAGATTATGTTAATCTTTTCTTCTTTTTAAACTTGGTTCGGTAAGGCAGCTGCATAACAAATAACTTTGCAGTAAATACGATTTTTTGGTTGTCTTACAAAAGCTGGAATCCCATGATTCCAGCTTTTTTTATGTACACTAAATCCCAGGCGGATAAGTAAATGAAGGAAAAGCTCG
>JANQHJ010000158.1 GCA_028282745.1 Sedimentisphaerales bacterium
GTTTGCAACGGGCTCGGCGGAACCGATGGCCAGATTCTTACCACTACCAAGTGGAAAAGGCAATGGTCTGTCATCCCCGGCCGAACTTGGTACGGCACACCACAGACCATCCGGGTCTGCATCGTAGCCGATGGTAAAGAGGCTCTGCCTACCGACTCTCAGGTCAGAAGGGCAGAGGCACTTGTCGAAAAGCTTAGCAGAAAATTCAAAGTAACTGCTGCCTCGGTTTACTATCCGGAAAACTGGCTGTAAACACATCAAATTGCAATTTACTCACTTGAATTTGTAAGGATTACCATTTGCGCATAAAAAAGGCTGCACATTTACAGCACAGCCTTCTTAGCCTTTCATACTATATTATATTACCAGTCCCACTCGGAGCGTTCTTTTTTCTGCCATCTCTGACCGTCGCCTACCTGACCTTGTGGGCCTCTCTTTTGAACTCTTACATTTTCCTGGCCCTTACTGCATTTTGGGCATCCACCCTGAAGTTTCGCTCCACGCTGACCACCGCCAAAACCCCTGGCTTTACCCATTGCCTGAAAACCTCTGCGTTCTCGGCCAGCCATTCTACTCTGGCCACCGCAAGTTCTCATCATCTTTCTCATCATCATACCGTGTTGGCCTCGCTGTCCACCCCTCATCATTCTGCAACCGGGCATTTGTCCCTGTCCACAACCTCTTTGGCCTCTGCCCATCATTCTCTGCTGTGGGCCGACTCCTCTGCCTGACCATACCTTGGCGCGAGCAGGGCTCTTACCGCCACGCTGAATTTTCTGAGGACATTTACCCTGGCAGCCTTTACCACCGCCTTTTCTTACTGTTGCCGGGCCGCCTTTTTGACAGCTGCCAGAGCTTTTTCTGCATTTAGCTGCCGCCTGCTTTGGCCCCTGTCCTTGTCTGGGATCTTGACGCAAACCTTCAGCTGGGCCTCTATGTGCCTGAGGTCCTCTGGCTTGAGCTGCTTTCTTACGCATTACAGCACGACGTTTATTCATCTTGCCGATCAACTGTCCGAGCTTTTCACTATCTTTTTGTTCGTATGCTTTTGTGACCTCATCAAGCCACTTATTTATTTCCCCGCCGGGCTCGCCGGTTCCCTGGGCTCCGATCCCCTTTCCGCCAGCCGGACATTTGCTTTTCTCACAGACCCCCGCACCCGGCTCAGCCATGACTGCCGCTGCCAGACTGATGATAATTGCTGCCATTGCCATTCTCTTAAACATTTCTAATTCCTTTCAAAAGAGCCTTGTTTCTGTTTCCATGTCTAAAAACGGCAATAAGTCCGCGTTTATTGCAAATCTCCGTATTGATATGCGGTTTTTCTTAAAACTTACTATTAAAAAGCCCAAAATCCTCTTTCTTGCTTAATACCACCCATGCCCGCCAGTCTTTTTTCCTTATTCGAACCGGCTTAATTTCCCTGACACCGTTCAGCCAAACCAGCACGCAATACCTGCTGTCTGACTTACTTTGCCAATATTCATCATCTCCAATGATCTGCTGATTATATTTCCTCTTTAGTCCATCTATTTTTGAAGCGCAAAGCCCCTCAAAATATTCCACCTTCCTTACCTTTGCCACTGCGCGGATAGGCCCACTGCTTTCTTTCAGGAACAATTTGTCCCCGGTTCGCACCTTCCTCCAATACTCCCGTCTTGTTTTGCTGAGCCGTGATTCGATGGTTTTTAGCCCGCAAATAGCTTTATCTATATAATGCTTTTTCAGGATAACAAGGTGATTACCGCTCATATAACCCCTTTTACCATAGACGTTTTGCCTTTTGCAATCTATAATTATGTTAGAAGCCATCCCAAAACATGGTTCGTTACGAATTTTGCAGCCAATTGCAGTAGATCGAGGTTTTGGGACGGCTTCTAGTTACAGCTATGCTGTGAGGGTAAATCATGACAGAGATATTTATAGCAGTTGGAATAATTTTGCTGTTGGTCGTTACAGGCCTGCTGATTTGGCTCATTGTATCGAGCTTTACCGCCCAGAAGAACATTGCCGGCCAAAGCGAAGCCATCGGTCTGTTACAGCAGCAGCTCGAGGCCTTGAGATCTTCGCAGGACGGAACAAAGACCGAGCTCAACCAATCCCTCCATACCTCGCACATGAGCATAGCCCGTAGCCTTGAAACTTCCCAGAAAGTACTCGGCCAATTGAATTCCCAGATCGGTGAACTGCAGGGCTCTAATAAACAAATGCTCCAGCTCGGCTCCGAGGTTCGCCGCTTGCAAGACATCCTCGCCAGCCCAAAACTCCGAGGCCAGATTGGTGAATGGTCACTCGCGCAGCTCTTGGAAAATCTCCTGCCAAAGGATAGCTACGAACTTCAATACGGCTTCAAGGACGGTCAGAAAGTTGACGCCCTGATAAAAATGGCTGATTACTCCGTCCCCATCGACGCCAAGTATCCGCTGCCAGCCTTCGAGGCCCTGATGAAAGTGGAACAGGAGGACCAGAAAGTAAAACTAAGAAAGCAGTTCCATTCCGATGTCATAAAACATATTGATAAAATTGCAGCCAATTATATTAGACCAGCCGAAGGCACACTTGATTTCGCACTGATGTTCATACCAGCCGAGAACGTTTATTATGAAACCATCGTCAAGTACGCCGACGACGCTAAGGACATCCTCCGCTATTCGCTTGATAAAAGAATAATCCCCGTCTCGCCGAATCTTCTCTATGCCTATCTAATGACGGTAGTTATGGGCCTGCATGGCCTGCAGATAGAAAAACAAGCTGCCGAGATTCGTCAGAACCTATCGAAACTGAATGCTTCGTTCGCGTCTTTTGTTAATGACTGGGACACACTGGGCGGCCATATTCGAAACTCGTATAACAAATATGAAGATGCACAGAAAAGACTGGATCGTTTCGGATTACAGCTTGACCAGATTCAAACCCAGCAGAGAGAAAAATAAAAAGTTTTTCACAGAACATTAATTCCCTTGAAAACGTCTAACATATAGATAGCAGGGGGGCTTTCTATCTTTGCAGCCAATTGCAGTAGATCGAGGTTTTGGGATGGCTTCTAAGCACTTGCCCCCTATAACTGTTTTTGATAAAATTAGGTTATCGAGAATACTGATATAAAGAGGAAACCATGAAGATAGCAAATAAAATAGCAATGTTCTTGACAGGCGCGTTTTTGATAGTAGCTGCCATAATGAAAGTTCATCAAATGCTAACCCAGTATGTCAGTGACGAGCCGCTCTGGGAATCATGGCATTTCTTCTTAGCTGCCATCCCGCTCGAATTTGGTTTGGGTGTCTGGCTCGTATCGGGCCTGTTCAAAAAGGCAGGCTGGCTCCTCGGCACACTCACCTTTGCATTCTTTATAGTTATCACTGCCCACAAAGCCGTCACCGGCCAGACTTCCTGCGGATGCTTCGGCACTGTCGAGGTCAATCCGTGGGTAACTCTTCTCGCGATTGACATACCAATATTTTTATTGCTTGTCATTTTCAGACCAAAAGATGAAAAGCTATTACCGCCGCCGTGGCCGCACGGCTTTCATTGCCTCGCTGTTGCCATCCCAGCCTGCCTTATTATGGGCGCCATGGTACCCACCATGTACTTTAATAAAGTAGAAAAGATCGATCCTAAGGATTGGGCCACATCAAAGCTGCCGGTAACAAATATCTTCAAAGATCCAAATGAAGTAGCTCCAAAGATCGACCCTAAAGTCAACCCAAACCAGCCGGTTGAAGTTAATGATATTAATATAACCACACCTGATAATGACGCAAACGAAGTTATTGTTGATACAAACATTGTGGAAAAGCCAATTCTCCCGGATATCAACGATTCCAACCTGCCGGAATGGGCACAAATGGCACTGCATACCGACATCGCTGAAAAACTCTTCACCGGTACTAATATAGTTTTCTTCTATCATTATAACTGCGACGATTGTGAAGTCGCCATACCTCTTTATAGTGAGCTTAGCGAACAGTCAGACGATAGTATCCGGTTCGCTCTGGTAAGCGGCCCTCCTCACGCCCCCGAAGGCGAAGATGTCGTCCCGGAAGATACCACTGCTCTCGTCGGCAGGCTCGATGACAGCCGTCCGTGGATCTTCGAGAGCCCGCTTATCCTGCTGATGTCCGAAGGCGAACTAATCAAATGGTGGCAGGGTGAAGATTACCCAAAGACGTTCGAAGAGATAATAGCAGCTTTTGAATAAATTACCCATTATCATATTCTTGTCTTGAAATCACCGCTGCAATTTTGGTATAAACATACCTGTAAGGAAACTGTACGAACGAGGACTATAAATGCGATCTGTTGCAGGGATGCACGCTCATACCAGGAAAAGCAAGGTTTTGAAGAACGCTTCGAAGCAGTGGATGATAACCGGGCCGAACAGCCAAAGAGACTCTCTCGCCCAATCCCTGAAAATTTCGCCTATAGTCGCCCAGGTTCTGTTAAATCGCGGCATATCCGATCCGCAGCAGGGCTCGATCTTCCTTCAGCCCAGGCTCACCGAACTCATCCCGCCCGAGAAAATGCCCGGCGCCGAACGAGCCGCTGCACGCATCAAGCAGGCGATCGAGAATAAGGAAAAGATTACCATCTACGGCGACTATGACGTGGACGGCACGACCAGCATAGCGATTCTTTGGCACCTGATACAGATTCTTGGCGGCGACGTTGACTATTACATCCCGCACCGTGTGGACGAAGGCTACGGAATGAATACCGACGCTGTCGAATACATCGCCAAAGCCGGCGCCAAACTAATAATAACCGTAGATTGCGGCATAACCGCCGTCAATTCCGCCCGGCTCATAAAGCAGCTCGGCATCGATCTGATAATTACCGACCACCACAGGCCCGGGGACGAACTGCCCGAAGCCCAGGTTATTGTTCATCCCGCCATGAACGATGAATATCAAAACCAGGATTCCGCCGGTGCAATGGTTGCTCTCAAAGTAGCATGGTGCCTCGCCAATGCCTTTAGCCCCGGCCAGCGGCTCGACGACACCCTTCGCGAATATATGCTTAACGCTACCGGCTTGGCAGCTATGGGAACCGTAGCCGACGTCGTTGATCTAAAGGGTGAAAACAGAATTTTAACAAGCTACGGCCTGAAAATGTTAGCCAAGTGCAAACTTTCAGGCGTCAGGGCCCTCATAGAAACAGCAGGCCTCACTGGCGAAGGACTCGACAGCTATTCCATTGGATTTAGGCTCGCACCAATGATAAATGCGGCAGGCCGAATGGGCCACGCTCGACTTGCTGTCGAACTATTAACAAGCGACAACGATATCCGCTCAATGAAAATAGCCGAGTACCTGAAGCAGCAAAACGAACAGAGACGCAGGTGCGAAAGGAGTATCTTCAAACAAGCCTGTGAAATGATAAATAATATAGGCCTCAACCATCCCGATAGAAAGAGCATCGTACTCGGCGCCGACGAATGGCACAGTGGTGTCATCGGTATTGTTGCCTCTCGCATTGTGGACAAATACAACCGTCCGACAATTTTAGTTAATACTTCCGAAGACATTGCCCAGGGATCAGGCCGTTCAATACTCGGCTTCGACTTACTATCAGCCATCAAAGCTTGCTCGAAACACCTGATAAATTTTGGCGGCCATACAATGGCAGCCGGCGTCCGACTCTCTGCGGATGACCTGCCCAAATTTGCCGATGACCTCGAGGCTTATGCCAGGGAAAATCTCTCCGAAAAAGACATCGTCGCCCAAATACACATAGACGCAGAGGCCCCGCTCGAACACTTCAGCCGTGAGACAGTAAATCAACTCCAGATGCTTGGCCCGTTCGGACAGGGAAATCCGAAACCACTCTTCGCCACAAAGGGCGTCCGCTTAGCAGCTCAACCAAGAAGGGTAGGGGCCCGCAGCGACCATTTACAGTTAGCGGTGACAGATAATACAAATTCGATTCGCTGCATTGGTTTCGGTATGGGCAAATACGAAAAGAAGCTGCTGGAAAAGGATTGCTTCCACGTCGCTTTCGAACCTGACATCAATCACTTCAATGGCAACTCCTGCGTCCAGCTCGTTCTAAGCGACATCCAGTTCGACTAAATATAAGCACTTCGCATCATATAACTCTTTATATTAGCGGCACTTAAATTGTCTACATTTTTTTGTGAAAGAAAATCATTGACGTTTCTCCAATATCATGTAAATATACCAAATATACTTATATTAATGTAGTAAGGATAAAGACCATGATTAGTACCGCCCAAGTTGCTCAACGCATCGGTGTATCTAAGAACACTCTGTTGAGATGGATTAATGAAAACCTGATAGACGATGTCGAGCGTGATTGGCGAGGTTGGCGAATTTGGCAGCCGCAAGATATAGAGCGGCTCAAAACCTTTCAAGTGAAATATCATAGTAAAAAGATTAAACGTCTAAAACGACATCCTGTTTTAAGGGCTGATTTTGCCAAAGCGGCAGCCCAAAGTATGTCAAGCTTTGCGAAAGGTTATATTCAAAGACCAGGGAGCGGGGCATGAAGATTCGCCGGGCAAAAGCAAGTGATGCTCCACTCTGTGCGGAATTCAGTTGCGTACGCACAGCCGATGAACTGAAAAAACTGCTCCGCAAGGATGATACCCAGTGGTTGGTAATTGAGGATGACGCTGGGAAAGTGGTTGGCCTTGGGATTATAAATTTCTGGGACTGGAACAAAATGGCGTGGATATGGGATTTGTGGGTGGACCAGGCCCAAAGAGGAAAAGGATACGGCACGGCCTTGCTTAAAGGTATGCTCAAAGCCGCGAAGAAGAGCGGCGCCAGAGTCATGATGGATTTCGGCCCACCTAATCCTCATGACTGTTCCCTGGCTGAACTGCTCGTCAATAACGGTTTTCGAGTATGTGGTATGAACGACCGCTGGTTTGCCGATCAAAAAAATCCGACAGCTGTCTTTTATGGTTATGATTTATAAAGGAGGCGACCATGAGTAAAAAGAAAAATGAACTGATTCCGTATGACCAGGTATCTCCAGGATTTGAAGCTGTGTACACCGGAGAGACCTCCTCTGCATCTGTCCGGCAGAGCGACATGACTAGTACACTCTATTCAGATGAGGATGGCAACCTCATAGGTCAGTTGTGTACTATTCCCTGGATTTTTCCGAATGAGCGAGGCCAATGGAACGAAGATACATGGGACGATACGGTCAAGCACCTGTGCGACATGCAGATCAAGCTGGGACCACTGACCGATAACATTCGTCGGCTTCGTGCCCACATCACCAGTCTTATTCCCTGTGATAGTGGTCTGCCGGTCACCATAGATGAGATACTGTTCGCCATTACCCGGGGAAAATTGGACCGAGTATCTTTCCGTAACGGATGCTTGTGCTCAGGCATGGCGAAGCAGATTAGGACCAGTCAGCCCGGACAAGCTGGAAGTATGAGAACCATCCACAGCGTATTACAAGCATATCTAAAGGGCACACCTAAAGAAGATACCCTCACGACGCACCCGGAGGCAGCGGGATTTATTAATCGGTCGTACGAATGGCTTGGCGCAGCTTCGCAATTGAGCACGGTTCAAAGGAAGATGATGGATCGGATGTTCCTGACGATCGAATATTTCGCAAAGTACAGTGTCACGGCTATCGATACGTTGGCGACCATGACCGAGTCCGAACAGCAGGAGATGCAGGCCATGATGGATGACTGGTCCCACGACAAGGACGGACGTGGTGCTGCTCTTGATACAGAGATTGCCGACAAGGCCGGCCTGCCGAAGATTTATCCTCAATATGATCCTGGATATCAAAAAATGCTCGACAAGCTGGAGGGCGGGCAGAAACAGGAACTGTACAAGACCTGCTGCGCCATCGCGTCGGGAGTCCAGTCGCTGTCGGACTGTCAC
Organism: Sedimentisphaerales bacterium; assembly: GCA_028282745.1. GTDB lineage: Bacteria > Planctomycetota > Phycisphaerae > Sedimentisphaerales > Anaerobacaceae > JANQHJ01. The sequence goes on from JANQHJ010000158.1 coordinate 7,878, forward strand.
CATAACACGTTTCGCTACATTGAAAACTGGATTCACGGTATCGGAACCAGCCGATTAGATATCCCCACACGCAAGGCGCAAAGCGAAAAACAACGTCTGGGCCGTATGCTGTTTGGCTATGCACTGGGCTTGGACAAGTGGCTGATGCGTGTTCCCCTGCAATTTTTGCTTTTGGATCTCGGACACATCGACCTTGGCTTTGATCCGAGAAACAACATCATCCGGGTTTACGCATGTCTTGGTGAGAAAAGGACTCAGGTAAAAGAATGGTTGGCGGCCTGCCTCTGGTACAATCTGGTTCACAACCAGCAGGGCGGACTGGTTGGTTGTTGGTCACATGCCCACTCAGGCCTCATTCAGCAGTGTGAAGACAAGGGCGTCATCGTTCATGAGTGGATGGATTCTGTCCTTAAAAATGGTTCCTAAAATAAGTCAGATAGTTATTTTTCGACTTTAACATTTACAATTTCGAATTGACCTATCGAAAATACCATTTGCATAAATCCTTCCGGGGTACCGTTACCGGTAGATAAAGTTATATGGCCTGATCCATAGCCATCCAAGCCATGACTGGCAAAAGAAGCATCCAGCCCGATCCATTTTCCATCCACATAAACTTCAGTCCAGGCATGTCCGCCGAATACGCCTTGATACTTACCGAACTGCTCGACATAAGCTACACCTACTGCAATCCTTGCAGGTATCCCGACTGCTCTGCACAAGGCCGCGGTCAATACCGAAAATTCTGAGCAGTCTCCCTTCTTACTCTCCGCTACTTCCAATGCAGTTGCATACCCAACAGAAAAATTTCGATTATCTATATACTTTGCGACAAACGCTTCGATCTTTTTTACCGCCTCAGCTGCGTCTTTTGTCCTTCCAACAGCTTCCTTGGCAAGGGATTTGATCTTTTCGCTATCACTTTGAACAAAACGATTAGACTTAAGATTCTCAAGAGCTACTTCATCTTTGCCTTTATATGGAAACTTCTCTGGCTTCAACGCGACTGGCGTAACAGTAACTAAGATCGTACCGTTTGCCTGTTTTTCTACTTTTTGATTATCAGTTTCGGGTATTGTTAGCTCACCCGCCGTATCCTTAAGCCGCAGCGTGTATTGTATAGACTTTGCCGAGTCCGTCTTATCAAGTTTCTTCGGGCTCTCCAGTATCGCTGTCTCCATCAATTCTGCTGTATCGTTCTTACTAAGTGCAAACTCTTTCGAGCACGTTACCATCTCTATATTCATACCCATCATCGGTGTTACTGCCTTTAAAGCGTTCAGCTCATCGTCAACATAGCCCAGACTTGTTAACTCACCTGTCATGGGGCTCGTCATCGTTGTTGTCACCTCGGTCAGCTTCACAACTCTACCCAGTAAATCAACTTCCTTTTTCTCGCCTACCTTAGCTGTTACATCGATCGCCATCATCAGTGACGGGCTGAACAGCCTCGCCGAATATTCATTACCTTCTACAAGCTCCTGTTCCAGCCCCACTAATCGAAGCCCTTCTGCCATCAATGCGCCATCAGGCCACGCAAAGGTTTTAGTGCTCTCGAATTGTCCCGTTCTTGTCTTGGCAATAACAGTTCCGTTTGGCTCGACCACGCCCGATATAAACGTTTGCATAAAGCTCATATCCTGAACCGACTCGAACCCCAGCGGCTTACCGTCCAGTGTCTCGATACTCGTCTCTTCAGTCTTCATTGTTACAGGTACATTGAGCCTGTTAATGGTCATATTGGCCTTCTCTGTTGTCTTTACCTTATCACCTTCGACTATCCGAGAATGGATCGCGTAGCCAACCTTCTTACCGTCAATAAATACTGCCATATATTCCGTTTTAGAAGGAGTTTGAGTGGTTTTAGGCTTGCAACCACAGAGGACCAATCCAATAAGCAAAAGGCATTTCAGCTTCATATTTAAATCTCCAAATTATTTAGCCCCTTGGTCTGCCGAGGGGACTTGTTTAATCTATTCTAATAGAATCACTAATTAAACAATCTATTTACCAGAATTTCCTCATTTATTAAAGCCCCGCGGTTGCAACTCGCCATATTTGCATTAAAATGGCCTATGTCGGCCAAAATAGCCGAACTTAATAAGGAGTAATATATTTTAGCGCAGGATGTGCAATGGACTTACAGAAACTACTCGACATAATCAAAGCTGACACCTCGATCAACCTATGCACAAGCTCGATGAACGTCCATCCTGGCGATTGCTTCGTCGCAGTCGTCGGCACTCTGCACGACGGCCATGATTTTGTTGATAACGCTATCACCGCCGGCGCCAAATACATCGTTGTCTCAAAACCATTCAAAACTGATAAAGCTGCCGTCATCCTGGTAAAAGACACTGCTGAAGTCGCCGCGATGCTCGCCCAGGCCAGCTACTCAAATCCTGCTGAGAACCTAACCAACCTCGCAGTGACCGGCACTAACGGAAAAACCACCGTTGCTTACCTAACCCAGCAGGTTTTCAAAACAGCAGGACATAAATGCGGCCTGATCGGTACAGTCATGTACGACACTACCGCTGAAATAGTCGAAGCACCGCTAACTACCCCTGATCCACTAACAATTGCCTGTGCCCAGAAGCACATGGTAACCGCCGGTGCAAAATACATGATGATCGAAGCCTCAAGCCACGCCCTCGACCAGAAGCGACTCGCAAATATAAATTTCACCGCTGCTGCCTTTACTAATCTTACCGGCGACCACCTCGACTACCACAAAACCGAATCCGCTTACCTCGACGCAAAGTCAATTCTATTTGAGAACCTTACCGAAAATGCAACCGCCGTATTTAATGCTCAATCCAGTCATTCCTATACTTTAGCAAAACGTACAAAAGCAAAGATAATATGGTACGGCATCACCGAAGGCGACCTTATAGCAGATGTCCAATCGAAAGACGTCAACGGCTCGACTTTTAATCTTAAATACAACTCCCAATCCGCTACAGTCACTACTGCTTTATTAGGCGACTATAATATAAGTAACCATTTAGCCGCAGCAGGCCTTTGCATTGCAGCAGGCCTTGACTTGCAAACTGTTGCTAAAGGCCTATCCGCCTTGAAATGTGTTCCCGGACGCCTCGAGAGTGTTGTGAACGACGAGCGACAGGCAACGAGCGACATATTTATTGATTACGCTCATACCGACGATGCTTTACAAAATGTCCTTTCTACTCTAAAGCCGCTCTGCAAAGGCAAACTTATTGTCCTTTTCGGATGTGGTGGTGACAGGGACCGGACAAAGAGACCACGAATGGCAGCCGTCGCAGAAAAACTTGCCGATTTCATTGTTGTTACTAACGACAACCCAAGAACCGAAGACCCCGACGATATAATCGGAGATATTATCATTGGTTTTAAAACTGGACAAATAGTCACAAATGAAGATTTTCGAGCGTCAAGCGTCGAGCGACGAGCGACTATTATAATTGAATCCGATAGAGCAAAAGCTATTGAATTAGCGATAAACTCAGCCTTGCCTGATGACATTGTTCTCATCACCGGCAAAGGACACGAGGATTACCAGATAATCGGCACTCAAAAAACTTACTTCAGCGACAAAGAAACCGCACAGGAGGTACTCAGCAAACTATCATGATACCGATGTCCTTTTCAAAACTTGCCCAGGTTATAGATGCCCAGCCAACAACTTCTGACGTTGTGGTCAATTCGATCAGCACCGACTCCCGCAACATCAAGCCCGGCGACTGCTTCTTCGCGATAGAAGGAGCTTATTTCGATGGCCACCAATATATCGACTCAGCCTTCGAAAAAGGCGCAGTCTGCGCCGTCGTGAATAAAGATTATCCTTCAAAATCATTTAGTCATTGCGAGGAGGCCTCTTTGATGCCGGCGTGGCAATCTTGCATTTTAAAAGTAGATGATACAATAAAGGCCCTCGGCCATCTCGCTGCCTATTATCGCAGACAATGCAGCTTCAAAGTAATCGCCATCACCGGCTCGGTCGGCAAAACAACTACTCGTCATATGATCACGCACGTCTTAGCCGAACATTATAATGTTTACCAGTCACCCAAAAATTTTAACAACGAGATCGGCCTGCCCATTACCTTACTATCCGCTGATCCGGACGATGAAATCATCGTCGCCGAGATTGGCGCAAACGCACCCGGAGAAATTTCGTATCTCTCTAATATAGCTGCCCCGGATATCGCGATGGTCACAAACGCTCAACCTGCCCACCTTGAGGGCTTCGGAAGCCTTGAAACTATCATAAAAGAAAAACTCTCTATCGCCGACGGCCTCAAACCGGGCTCACCATTTTTATTAAACGCTGATTGCCGGAACCTCATAGATCAGGCCCAAGCTGACAATCGAGAGTTTATCACCTTTGACTCAAGCGAACTCGACTTAGAAAGCTTAAATCTTCCTCTGCCAGGCAAAGGCAACCTGCAGAATGCTCTCGCAGCATGGGCAGTTTGCAGCCGAATGGGAATTACTAAAGAACAATTTATTGATTCAATCAGAACCCTAAAGCCGGTACCGGGCCGGTCACAGGTCAAAAAGTTCGGCTCTGTCACCGTGATCGATGACTGCTATAACGCCAATCCCGCCTCGATGAAAAATGCCCTCGATATCCTAAGCTTAATGTCCGCGAAAAACAACAGCAGGGCGGTCTTTATCTGCGGCGACATGCTCGAGCTCGGCACTGAATCTGAAAAGCTGCACGCCGAACTCGGTAATGATGTCATCAACGCTGGCGTCGATACCTTGATAACGGTAGGGCCGTTGGCAAAATTGACCGCTGTTGCTGCAAGAAACATCAGCCCGCAAAAACTCTGCGTAGATTTTTTTGAAAATGCCGAACTCGCCTCGGATAATCTGCATAAATTCGTCAAAGATAACGATATAGTATTAGTGAAGGCTTCCAGGAGTATTGCACTTGAAAAAGTCGTTGAGAAGCTTAAGATACTATTCAAAGAGTGCGGGAATCCAGGCTTTTGAATAGGCTAAGATAAAATTTGCAGTAAAAGGTAGCGATTAAAATTGCTTTACCATTTATTATACCATTTTAGAGAAAGCTTCACACACCGCTTAGGCTTATACGCCTATCAGGATGTGCTCTTTCGCTGTATTGTTGCTGCCATTACCAGCTTTTTGATCGCTATCCTTCTCGGCCCGAAGATCATTCGCTGGCTTATGACAAAAAAGATCGGCGACCGCCCTGAGTTCCACCACGAGGCACTCAACGAGCTGACCAAAGACAAGGCCAACACCCCGACAATGGGCGGCCTGATAATACTGCTCGCCGTTCTCGTTAGTACGCTGTTATGGTCAAAGCTCACAAATCCATTCGTCCAGAAGTCCATCTTTCTTTTAATATGGTTCGGTACTATAGGCGCCGCCGACGACTGGCTAAAGCTAACAGCCAACATCAAGCACCGCACCCGTGACGGCCTCAAAGCCTGGGAAAAACTCATCTTCCAGTTCGGCGGGGCGGCTTTAATAGCATTATTTCTTCACGCTGACTTCACCAAAGTCACCCCCGAGATGCCCGAAGGAATCCTCGACGGCACAAGGCTTTGGCTGCCATTCTATAAATACGGCCTGCCGCTCGGCAGTTTCCTTTTCGTCAGTATCGCTATCATATACATGACCGCCACCAGCAACGCCGTAAACCTTACCGACGGCATGGACGGCCTCGCCGCTGGCTGTATCGGTATAGTCTCCGCTGTTCTCGTCGTACTCTGCTACGTAGCTTCCGAATACATGGGCCGAACGAGCCACATCACATGGTCCAGCTACCTGCTCTTGCCTTCCATCCCCGGCGCCGGAGAACTGAGCATTTTTTACGCTTCCATCCTTGGAGCAATCCTCGGCTTCCTCTGGTACAACTGTCACCCAGCCCAGGTTTTTATGGGGGACGTCGGTTCACTGCCTTTAGGAGCCGCCATGGGCTACGGCGCTTTGGTAACAAGAAATGAGTTATTGCTTTTCGTTATCGGTGGCGTCTTCATGATGGAGCTGTTCAGCGTAATGTTGCAGGTTGGCTATTTCAAATATACAGGCGGCAAACGTCTCTTCCGCTGCGCCCCCATCCACCACCACTTCCATCTCAAAGGCTGGTCGGAACCGCAGGTAATCGTACGATTCTGGCTGCTTTCTGCACTCTTCGCAGCTATGGCACTGGCTACTCTGAAACTAAGATAAAGTAATCTTATTACTGAAGATTATTTACAGTCACTCAGCCAATGAAACAAAAGAACTCTTAGATCATTTGTATCTACCATCAGATCGCCGGTAATATCTCCGCCTTTAGGTGCAAACTTAGAAAGGTTATTTACCAGGATCGCATAATCCTTAAAGTTGATCTGGCCGTCAACGTGAACATCAGCCTTACCGCATTTATAACACGGTTCAAGCCACTGTTCGGATAAGGCCCCCAAATCCAACTCGTCAACTATATTGTCATCAACCAGATCCGCCAGAAGTTCAACATCTTGGTCGAGCCATTCTTCCGCTAGATAGGCAAAATCTCTGAGATTCACATATAGATTATCATCGAAGTCCGCACAACACACTTTCGGCCCGATATCACAGAATATACCATAATCGTCGCCGTCCAGCTCATCACTCTGCCAGGCGATCACATAATTTCCACTGCTATTTACTGCGATATCCGGATATCGCTGAACTGACTGTAAATAAGTATTAAAAACAGTTTGCTCTCCTACTGAATTAGCGTCTTTGTCAAAACGACGCAACATTATGTCACCATCATTCCATACAGCCGGTGAATTCCATGCGATAAGAAATTCACCGTTATTTAACATCGCACTTGCAGGGCTTCCATGCGAACTGTTGGGATCTGCATTGACCATAAAAGCTTCGCTATGCAAGGTCCCGTTCGGATCGTAAAGCTGAGCATAAACATTGGGATCTTGCCAGTTACCCCAGTCGTAGCTTATAATATAGTTGCCACTGCTGTTCATACTAATTGTGGAACTATTCGACCAGTTAAAGCTTTCTGTGACCCAAAGTTCGCCCGTTTTGGGTGTCCCATCAGAATTATATCTTCTCATTGCAACATATGTGCCGCTTGGTGGATAACCAGTAGAACCTTCTCTTCGCCAGACCACAACAAAATCCCCTGATCCATCCATAGCCACATCCGGATCTTTTCCATGAAATATTTGTGTAATTTTAAATTCGTCAGTTATCGCAACCCCTGCTGCGTTATAACATCTACCATAAATTCCCCAGTGACCGTTGTGGTCGTCATCTCCATGCCATGCCTCCCACACAATAACAAAATCTCCGCTTGGGGTCATTGATATGGAACAGCCTAAATGACCATTGTCATATTGTGCATATTTATTTGTACTTACAACAAATTCGCCTGACAAAGCCAAGCCATTAGTATCGTACCTTCGAGCGATAATGTGTTCTTCGTCATTTCTATAGCCTGGCCAGACTACTACAAAATTACCCGAACTATCCATGCCTATGACCGGCCCGTGATTAATACGCCCCCCAACTTGACTTGTACTTAACTGAAACTCAGAGCCGATCTTCGAACCGTCTGATGAGAACCTTTGCCCCATAATACTTTTATTAAAGATTCCGGCATGCTCACTTCGCCACACAACCACAAAGTTGTTGTTCGCATCTATTGCAACAGCGGGGAATTCTTGATCTTTATATGTGGATGTATTGACTTGGAATTCTGCCTTACAGGCTATTGTCATGACTGAAACCATAAATAAAAACAAAAAATAACAGTATTTCATCACAGTATATCCCAAAATTTAATCCATTTCTCATTGATTACACATTGCTTTTATAAATAAGAACCAGGTAATCCCGAAACCTTACGTTTTTTCCTGGAAATCTGAGCTTAAAGTTTTTTTATAAAAAAAACGTAAGAAATCCTGAAAACTTGGACTAATATAGAAAGTACATGGATCCATCAGATAAAAAAGAGAACTTAATAAAGCTGGTAAAAGAAGCTCGTTCCGGCTGCGCACAAAGTATGGACTCTCTTGCCCATAGGATACAGCCGGCTGTTTTTGCGTACATTTACCGTCTCACACTGAACTATAATTTAGCAGAGGACCTTAAGCAGGAAACACTTTTGGAAATGGTCCGTTCTCTGAAAAACTTAAGACAGCCTGAAAAATTTATGGCATGGCTTTATAGAGCCGCGCTAAGCAAGGTCCAGCATCATTTCAGGGACAGGAAACGTGAAAAAAATGTTATGCCTTTATCAATGAACGTGAACGAAGAATTATCACATCGCAGTCCGGGGGGGCATTGCGATGGGTTTAAAAATGCTATCGACAAGGAATTGTCACTAGCCATAATGAATGCAATGTCAAAATTAAAAATGCGACATCGCAATATATTAATTCTCAGATGTTTCGAACAGCTGCCGCATTCCCAGGTCGCCGAGGTTATGAATTGTAGTGAAACAGCCGCACAAGTATTATTCTTCAGGGCGAAACGTGCGCTTAAGAAAAAGTTATCCGCCTTAGGATACGGTAAAACTTCTTTGTTTTACGCACTTGTTGCCTTTGCCGATATGACCAGTTCAGAAAAAGCCACTGCTGCAACTGTGGTCTCAGCTGGCTCGTTAGGATCCGGATTCATCGCAACTATCATCGGTACACTGGCAAGCATGTTTGGCATAGCAACAGTAAGCATCATTTCTGCTATTGCCATAACCACGGGCACGATAGCAATAAATGACAGGGCACGAAATGAACTCAAATATCCTTCTGAAATTGTCGAACAGGATGCACAGCAGTGGACTTCAATAAAGGTTTATACCGACAAAGACGAACGTTCAAAAGAAGATATTGGTAAAAATCTAATAGGTGAACCTTCATCAAAAAATTTAATAACATTTATAACTGCTGGCAGAGGTGTGGAATTGAAATTTAATGGGCAGATAATAGATGCTACTGGCGATGACATTATAATATCTCATTTTGGCCAATATGGCATACAACCCGATGTATATATCACCGACGGAAAAGACCAGGGAATACTTATAGGTACAATTTCAACTAAAGCATTGGGTAAATTAATATTTCAGCGATCAGGCAGGATTGACATCGAACAATTGAGCAAACTACAATTAACAAAGACTGGATTTGATGTTTCAAGCCTTTCATTACCATTCGAACCCTATGCTGTTAGAATAATCTCGAAAGCAACTCAAACAACCATAAATGACCCAGCCGTAGCCGCTCTGTTCTTACATAGCGTCCAGGCACGAACAAAATAACACACTTCTAAATTCAGGCAAATCTGCAAATTAATTTCTTTTTTACACACTCAAAATCTTTGACAAACAGTCCGCTTTTATAATCCTGACCACATAGCACAATTTCTTTGTTGGGTGATGAAGAAGAAAACGAAGGGGCAAGCGGTTATTCCCTCCTCGCAAACCGCTGCCCCTTTGAATTTTGTATTTTCATGTTTATAGTATCCAGCACATAGAATCTAACATCGAGTATCAAGAATCGAGACCCGCTTTTCTATTGACAATTATCTATCTGGGCAACGAACATTTTGGAATGGGACATTTACCTATTCGTAAAAAAATTTTTGAAAATTATAAATTATCTTTTATAAGGAAGATAGGGGTTGAAGAGGAGTTGGAAATTTCTTGATTGAATTATCAGAAAAATAGTTATTTAAATCTAATTAAAAATTCGCAATTCTTTTACCTCTGTGTCCTCTGTGATCTCTGTGGCTATAACTCATTTTCCTCGTCGCGCACGCGTACATTCTCCCTAAACGCCTCTGTCACATCCTGCGTCATCTTACGGAACTTGCGTCCCGCCAGGTATATCTTCCACGCCGTAGCGAAACATCCCGCCCCCATTATAAAGAACACTATCGCTGCAAGCAGTGCGAAGATTTCCGGAAACGCCAATATCATCACACCGAATCCGATCAGGAACAACCCACATACTATTATCCCACTGATCAAATTCTTACCGCCGCCCATCATAGAATTAGTAACAAATCGCAACATAATAACACCTCAAAAAATGTTAGCCCCGCCAACGACCGGCGGGGCTAACTATAATATTAGCAATTTACTATTCACTAATGACTATTAACTAACGACTAATACATCCCGCCGCCAGGAGGCATTGCCGGGGCTTCTTTCTTCTCTGGTATCTCACTAACGATTGCATCGGTCGTCAGCAGCAGTGATGCAATCGAAGAACCGTTTTGAAGTGCTGCTCGTTCTACCTTTGTCGGTACGATAACACCGAACTCGATCATATCGCCGTATTCTTTCGCAAGGGCGTTATAACCGAAATTAGTCTCATCACTTTCCATTACCTTCTGAGCAACGATAGAACCGTCCAGCCCGGCGTTTGTCGCGATCTGCTTGATCGGAGCCACAACAGCTCTCTTAACTATATCGACACCGATAAGCTCATCGTCCGTACCCTTGATCTTCTTAAGTACCTTCATAGCCCTCAGCATCGAAACACCGCCGCCGGCTAAAATCCCTTCTTCTACCGCAGCGCGGCATGCGTGCAGAGCATCCTCGACGCGAGCCTTTTTCTCTTTCATCTCAGCCTCTGTTGCCGCTCCGACATTAATCTGAGCTACGCCGCCAGCCAGTTTTGCCAAACGCTCCTGCAGCTTCTCGATATCATAATCACTGGTCGATCTTTCGATCTCGGTCTTGATCTGCTCGATCCGGGCCTTAATATCAGCGGTCTTTCCACCGCCCTCGATGATCGTTGTATTGTCTTTATCGATAGTAACTCTCTTAGCCTGCCCCAGCTGATTGACTTCGATATTCTCAAGCTGAATTCCCAGATCCTCGAAGATCGCCTGCCCGCCAGTCAGGTTTGCTATATCCTGCAGCATAGCCTTGCGACGGTCGCCGAATCCCGGCGCCTTAACTGCCGCACACTGCAGCACACCACGAAGCTTATTAACTACCAATGTCGCTAATGCCTCGCCCTCGATATCCTCAGCGATGATCAGCAAAGGCCGACCTTGCTTAGCTATCTTTTCCAGTAGCGGTACCAGCGACTTGATCGAACTGATCTTCTTTTCGTTAATAAGGATATAAGGCTTATCCATTACTACCGACATATTCTCGATATTATTTACGAAGTGCGGGCTAAGGTACCCCTTATCGAACTGCATACCTTCTACCAGTTCGACTGTAGTTTCTAAGGACTGACCTTCCTCGACCGTAATAACGCCGTCCTTACCGACCTTATCCATCGCCTCAGCCATCTTCTTACCGATCTCGGCATCCTGATTAGCACTGCAGGTTCCTACTGATTCGATCTGTTTAGTCGAATCGACGACTGTACTCATCTTAGCTAATTCTGCTACGATAGCCTCGACCGCTTTGTCGATTCCGCGCTTCACCTGCATCGGGTTCGCACCAGCCGTGATATTCTTCAGTCCTTCCTCGAATATCGCCTCTGCTAAAATCGTCGCTGTCGTAGTACCATCCCCAGCTACCGTCGAAGTCTTACTCGCAACCTCTTTCACCATCTGGGCGCCCATGTTCTCATATGAGTCTTCGAGTTCGATCTCCTTGGCGACGCTCACGCCGTCCTTTGTAACGGTTGGCGAGCCGAAAGATTTCTCTAGAATTACGTTTCTGCCGCACGGGCCGAGCGTTATCTTAACTGCCTTGGCCAGTTTCTTAATGCCGTCTCTGATAGAGGCTCGTGCGTCCACTCCAAAAGCTATTTTTTTAGCTGCCATGTCTTTGCTTCTCCTAACCCGGATTCACCGGAAAATTCTAAATCCGAATATCTAAATCCTAAACAAATTAAAAATTCCAATTTTCAAAAGTAAAAACTTTACTCCGGCTTTGCCTGTTTGTTTTGAATTTCCTTCATTTTGTTATTGGTGCTTGTTTAGGACTTAGGATTTAGTGTTTAGTATTTTTTCTTTTAGCTTTCGATCACTGCCAAAATATCCGATTCGCTCATGATGAGGTGCTCTTTACCGCCGAACTTGATCTCAGTACCGGCGTAACTTGTGAAAAGCACAACGTCGCCTTTCTTGACCTGCATTTTTTTGACAGACCCGTCATCGAGCGTTTTGCCATCGCCGACCGAGACGATCTTACCGCGCTGTGGTTTCTCCTTGGCGCTGTCCGGTAAAACGATGCCGCCCGCTGTCGTTGCCTCAGCCTCGAGCCGCTGAACGAGTACCTTGTCAAATAACGGTTTAATCTTCATCTGGTCTTGCTCCTTTCAATATGTTTTTATGTCTTTATCGTTTCTTTGTCATTGCGAGGCCTGAGTCGTGTCCCGATGATGTTTATCGGGGCATCAGGCCGCGGCAATCTCAAAATTTCAAAATCTTCATTATTTTCTTACGAAAAAATAAGCGAGTCATATCGCTTCACAAACAATCTGTTCAATAGGCCCTTTAAGATGTCAATGTTCACCGGCTTGTCAACAACGCCGAAAACGTCCATATCCAGAACCTCGGTCAGTAAGTTCCTCTCAGGCTGCTTTTTCAAAACAATGCAGGGCACCATCGGATACTGCAGCCGGATGATCCTCAATACGCCCATCGCGTCAGCTGTGGCATCGGCGTCGATAATGGTCGTGTGGATCCGACGCTGGCTGAGGATATTTACGAACTCGTTCGAGTCGCGGGCCATTAGCAAATTGACGCCGCGGGGCTCGAATAACTGACGCAGCGCGACCGGCCAGGCCCAGCCTGCCTGACTGGCCAGTACGTTCATATGCTCAGTTGTACCCGTAGCTCTATTCATAGCTGTATATTATTTCGCAAATCTTGTGCCAAAGGCCTTATCAGGCTGACCTTAGTTTTAACATCTTGTTTTATAAGAGCTTATGGCGATGTGCATTTTTGCCCTCAGCCTGCAAAAATAGCAGGCTGGTTCCCATTTAACCTGTCAAAATGGCAGAAAAGGGAATTTATCATAAGAAACGTTGATTTTGGTGACTAAAGGGATTATATTGGCCCTTATATGGGAGATTGAGGCTATTGGCAGGGAAGTTTTAATATTTGCGAGTTTGGGAGAAACGATATGTCAGCTTTCGGGATAAAGGTAAATCAATACAGGGTCATCGCAGTAATTTCTTGCGCAATATGTCTGTTCTGGGCGGGCTGTGAAAGTGACAGCCAGAGCAGGATAAGCGGCGGAGCCACAGCAAAACTAACCGCCGGGCCGATGACCAAGGCTGAAGCGGCGACGGAACTGCAATCTTTGATACGTAACAGTAAAGGGACATCGGTATATCATCAGGGATTCAAACCTAAAGCCAAGCCGCCATGTCCGCTGCCGGAATGGTCGCCGAGGGAGATATTCCTGGTCTATGAAGATTCTATGAGAACTACTTATATGACCCAGCACTGGAGAGATGAAAAGAAAGCAGGTGGTTACTATACATGGGAGAGGTGGAGTGGCTATAGAGATAAAGTTACAAGCCATGTCTTTGTAATGAATTTCGCAGATGTTACTCGAATGGAGATAGGTAAAAGTCCTTTCAGTAAGCTTATCACTTTTTATATTTACTATCAGCCGGACAATTCGATCGAGTATGTCTTCAAACTAAGATTCTCTAAAAAGCCGAATGGCAGTGCGAAGGAAAAGGCAACTATCAAGGCCCTGAAAATTCTATGCCCACAGCTTAGATAAAAATTTATCTGCCAGGATGGCAGGGGAGCATAGTTCATTTCTTTTGACATTAAATCTATACTCAGTACTGATTTTTTCATCTTTTATGAAAAAGAGCTTGACAAAACAATCGCTTTGTGTTATATAATTACTAAACAACCAAACAAGGCCATTTTTAATCCTGAAACCCATGATTAACCCTTCAATAAATACTATTACAAAGAACTCGAAACAGATAACTGGGTACGTAATTTGTGCAACAATACCAAGTGTCCAATTATATCTTTTTATGCAAAATTTATCCGCCATAGCCTTGGCGAAGGAGGACAAAGCCAAACAAACCCAATTATTTAGCACCCAAGCCGGCTTGGGAGGTATGAAGTTTGATCCGAGAAAATACGTGTACACCGTGGTTACTAAAAATATGAAAAACGAACCCAATTCTTAGAACGCAAAAATAACACAAATGATAATGGGAAAAGGAGATAAATCAAAACTACATTTTTGTAGAAAGCCAAAAACGAACCCAATTAAAGCCAATTGACAAAAGGGCAGTGGTGGTTAGAATCGGCGGTTTGTGGTTGATGTTAGTTCTTTGAGGATTTTTAGATGGAGCCGATCAAGGTTTATATCGGGGCAATTCAGCCTAAGTTTCTCGTCGCAAGTGCGGTGCCGGTATTGGTAGGCTCGGCGCTCGGATTTGCGGTGGCAGGGGGATTTAGCTGGGGGTATTTTCTGCTGGCACTATTTTCAATAGTGTTTATCCACGGCGGCTCGAATATGCTCAACGATTATTTCGATCATCTAACCGGCGCGGACTGGGTGAATAAGATCGGCTGTCCATTCTCCGGCGGCAGCAGGTATATCCAGGAAGGTTTGCTGACGCCAAAGGCGATATTGATCGAAGCTATGGTGCTTGTTAGTATCGGCTGTTTGTTAGGCCTGGTGTTATTGGTACTGACAAAGAGTTTAGTTATATTGACGCTCGGTCTAATCGGTGTGGCAGGCGGAGTGTTTTATACTGCCTGGCCGTTTAAATTGTGCTATCGCGGGGTGGGCGAGATAGCGATAGCGTTTTTGTTCGGGATACTGCCGGTGAGCGGGGCGTATTACCTGCAGGCTGGTGTGCTGGATGGGCACGTGGCCGGGCCTGCTGTTATAGTTGGATTACTTATATTTCTTGTGATATTGATCAATGAATTTCCCGACATCGAGCCGGACGCTTCGAGTGAGAAAAAAACGATGGTAGTGCGGTTCGGTTTTGCGCCGTGCATAATAATATACCGGGCAGCTTTGGCAGGCAGTTATATGGCTGCGATCCTGGCAGGGATCTTTGACAAATCGTTAATCATTGCAGCTAGTGTATATCTGCTCACATTGCCGCTGGGGATAAAAGTTTTCATATTATGCAATGAGAAGGAATTAAGAACACCCGGACAATTCAGAGTCAACGCGATGACGATACTGCTGCATGCGTTAGGCGGGCTTACCCTTACCGTTGGGTATATAGTGTGCGGCGTGTTTTAAAACTTATTGATTATTGTTCTTGTTAGCCGTACACTTGCCGCATGGCTAAACGCATGATAATTAATGCGGATGATTTCGGCGGGTCGCAGTCGGTGAACGAGGCGATCCGAACGGCGCACGAGCGTGGTATCGTCACAAGTGCGACTATGATGGCGAATATGCCGGCCGCCGAGGCTGCGGTTTCGATAGCTAAAAGACTGCCGAAGTTGGGTGTTGGCGTGCATCTTAATCTGTTTACCGGCGAGCCGTTGTCGAAGGATGAAAGGGTGACAAGACTCGTCGATAAGGATGGCCGGTTCTGCTGTTCCCCGTGGCAATTGTCACTGTTGTCAGTATTTTCGCATCGGGTAAGGGCGGCGATGACAATCGAGATGGAGGCTCAGATCGAATGGCTGATCAAGGCTGGGATCGAGCCGATGAATCTTGATTCGCATAAGCATATACACTTTTTCCCGCCGGTCTATCGAATGGTTTGCCGGCTGGCCCAGAAGTATGGTATCCGGGCTGTGCGGTGGTGCTATGAGCCTTCTGAGCTGGGGTATTCGCCGTGGCCGTTGTCGAACAAGGAGGGCAGGAGAAGTGCGGCTAACCTGAGAGTGATGGCGAAGACCAACCGGCTGGGTGGGGGTAAGTTTGCTAAGACGCAAAGGCTGTACGGCGTGACACATCTTGGACACGTTGACAGTAATTATTTTAAGTCTATTTGCGTTTATAATACCTGCGAGGTAGCCGAGATAATGACGCATCCGGCAATGGAGAATGATGCAGGGAGTAAGGATATTCCGTGGAAGCCGAAGGGCAAAACAGAGCTTGATGCTCTTTGCGAGGAGAAGACGAGAAGATATTTCGATGAGGCGCAGGTAGAGTTGATAAATTACGGCAATATTTAAATTTGATTTATTTGATCAACTTAATAATTTCCTGCAGGTCGTTTGCAACTTCGACAGGAGGATTACTGAATTGACCTTCAAGATCTTTATGGTAGTTTACCGTAAGATTGGGATCCTTTAAGACGTGGCCGGTCAATACGCATGCGACACGGGCGTCTTTGTCGATAGTACCATCTGCTAATAAGTGTCTTAGCCCGGCGACAGTAGCAGCGGAAGCAGGTTCGCAGCCTAAGCCGTATTTACCGATCAAGGCCTTTGCGTCTTTGATCTCTTCGTCCGGCACAGCCATGACAAGGCCGTTGCAGACATCAATAGCACGGAGACACTTTTTGAGATTAACAGGTCTTGATATTTCGATTGCCGAGGCTATGGTGTGAGGAGAAAAGTTCTTAGCAGTCAGGTCAGCGTAATAATCATCTATTATTTTTTGGTCAACGTTGCCGTCGTTCCATTTCAGACCTTTGTTATTTACGAGGTCATTTAAGGTGTCGGCGCCGGTTGAGTTAATTATAACCAGTCTTGGAATGCGATCTATCAGGCCGAGTTCTTTTAGTTCGTAGAATGCTTTACCGAATGAGCTGGAGTTGCCAAGGTTTCCGCCAGGTACGAGGATCCAGTCGGGTACCTGCCAGCCTAAGGCTTCGATGATGCGGAACATGATGGTCTTTTGGCCTTCCAGGCGGTAAGGATTCAGTGAGTTCAGCAGATACAAGCCGAGTTCGTTACAAACGTCCTGAACCTGTTTCATGCAGTCGTCGAAGTCGCCGTGAATCTGTATTGTCTGAGCACCGTAGTCCATGGCCTGTGAAAGTTTGCCGAAAGCGATCCTGCCGGTTCCGATGAAAACGGTGCATTTAATGCCGCACTTATGAGCGTAGAGAGCGACCGAGGCAGAAGTGTTGCCGGTCGATGCGCAGGCGCAGGATTTTGCTCCGACCATCATTGCGTGACTAAGGGCGGCAGTCATACCGTTATCTTTGAATGAGCCTGAAGGATTGAGGCCTTCGTATTGCAAGTGAAGGCAGTCTGGTTTCATTCCTAAATGCTCTGCTATTGCGCAGTTTTGCTCTAATATAGTTTGGCCTTCGCCGACTGAGACCTTGTTCTTGTCGGGGCAGAAGTTCAGCAGTTCGCGGAATCGCCATACGCCGGAGAAATCCAGACGATTATCACGCGTTGCCCAGCGTTTGCCAAAGTTACTGAGTTTGCCGGGTAGTTCGATCTTGTCCCAGTTATAAAGAGTGTCGAGTAGCTCGCCACATTTGGGGCATTTATATAGAACTTCCATACAGTCAAACTGAGCCCGGCACGCGGGATTTATGCACTGTACATACGCCTGAGATTTGGAATTATTATCAGTCATCAATTACTCCTGTCGGGCAAAACGAGCATTATAATAAGAAGTCGGCAGGATTTGAATAAAAAATAGCGGAGTTTCGCAAGATTAGCTGTTTAACTTATCAATCAGAGTGGGCAACTGGGAAATAGTCTCTATTTTGTGGGCTCCTGGGGGGAGTTTTTTGCTGTTATTTGTGTAAGCTTTTTTGAGTACGGCTGTCATGCCGAGTTTTAGCGAAGGGCGGACATCTTTATCGAGACGGTCGCCGACATACATTATATTCTCGAATTTTTCGTCAATTCCATCAGCGGCAATTTGGAATATGTGCTTGCTGGGCTTTCGATACTTAAACTGGTATGAATACATCCTGATATCGAAGCAATCAAGAAAGCCCGCTTGTGCCATTTGCTTTTCGAGGGCGTAGGCATGGACAAAAGTATTTGAAAGGATGCCTAATTTGATGCCCATGTCTTTTAGCTTATCAAGAGTTCCTTTGAGGTCTGGTTCAATTACTGCTTCTCTGCTTAGCGGTTCGTACCACAGCCATGCAAGTTCGGCCCATTGATGCTCCTCTAATTTTATGCCTTTTCTGGAGTTGATCTTTCTGAGCAGTTCAAGTGAATCGAAATCCCTGCGTTTAAAGTGAGATATAAGCCAGTTCCACCTGACGGCGGCGAGGTTTCGCCAGCAGTAGGGCTTGAAATCTTCGAGTGGCTGGTCAAGGCTTTTCAGGTATTCGTATGTGTGCTTAGCGCCTTCTTTGAAGAGCTTGCCAATGTCAACTTTTCCAAAATTCAGAATGGTCTCGCCAAGATCGAAGAGAATCGCACGAATCCTGGTTTTACAGCTTGTACCTAAAACTTGCTGCACAATAAGAATCCCTTCCTGAATTTCAAAATCCTAAATCCTATTTTTGTTTTGGCAGGTCATCTTCGAAAGCTTCTTTGACCCATGCGAACATTTCATTGTCGCTGATGGCAGAGACCCTGTTAGCTGCGTATTCGTTGTCAACTCTATCTTTGATTTTGTGGACCCGTGCATCATGTTTCGGAATATTGATGTCGTAGTGCGCCTCGATCCAGTGCTTGATACCAGCGGCACCGGCTTTGTCGGTGATAGCGACGCCGACAGGACGGTTCAAAATTTTGTCGGTATCGAAGCAGTTGTAAATCTCTTCATTCTTCTGCAGGCCGTCCGCATGGATACCGGCGCGAGTGACATTAAAATCAGCTCCGACGAGCGGATAGTTTGTCGGTATGGAGAAGTTCAGTTCCCTCTCGGCGTATTGAGCGAGTTCTGTAATCGCGCTGTAGTCAACCTTTGGATTCATGCCTTTTATCTGGGCGTGCTCTACGACCATAGCTTCGAGTGGCGGATTACCCGTCCTCTCACCGAAACCGAATACGGCACAGTTGGCAGCGGAGCAGCCATACATCCACGCGGTAGCGGCGTCAACTTGAACCTTGTGCATGTCGTTGTGGCCGTGCCATTCGAGTGCTTCAGCAGGTACGCCTGCCTTGCGGAGCCCGGCTATTAATTTGGGAACCGACCTTGGAAGATCAGCTTTATCCCATGGGACACCGAAGCCGAGTGTGTCACAAAGGCGGATCTTTACGGGCATTTTATATTCGTCCGACAAAGCCATGAGGTCCTCGGCGAATGGTAAAACAAAACCTTCGAAATCTGCGCGGGTAACGTCTTCAAAGTGGCAGCGAGGAATAACGCCGTTATCCAAAGCTGCTCTTGCGATATCGAGGTAAGCGTTGAGAGCCTGCTGGCGAGTACGCCTTAGCTTTAAGAAAATGTGGTAGTCACTAGCGCTTGTGAGGATACCGGTTTCTTTTAAACCCATTTGCTTTACGAGTTTGAAGTCTTCGGCAACGGCACGTATCCAGCCTGTGATTTCTGGGTATTTGTAGCCGCGTTCCTGGCAGAGTTCGACGGCTTTTCGGTCACGCTCTGAGTACAGGAAGAATTCGCACTGGCGGATCAGGCCTGTGTCGTTGTCGATTTTGTGCATCAGATCGTAAACGTGGAGTATCTGCTCGGGTGTATATGGCGGACGGGCCTGTTGGCCGTCACGGAAAGTAGTGTCCGTGATCCATATATCATCGGGCATTTCCATATCCACGCCTTGATCGGTGAAAGATACCCTTGGAAACTCGCTGTACGGAAATGTGTCGCGATATAGATTAGGCTCATTGACATCCGCCAATTTATATTGTTTTTCTGCCATATTAAACTCCAACTTAAAACTAAAAACTAAGAACTTAAAACTAAAAACTAGCCGAGGTGGGAGTCGAACCCACACGCCCTTGCGGGCAGGGGATTTTAAGTCCCCAGCGTCTGCCATTCCGCCACTCGGCCGTTCTTGCGAACTAAAGGCTCATTCTAGCCTAAACTCACTATCCTACTGGACTTTGATCGATTATGCAATATAATTAAGAAAGGGGGTATTTCTAATCAATTATCATTCATTATTTTTTCTCTTGTTTTTATAGTTGATCCAGGGATAATATTATCCCTTTAGAGTCGGTTGTTTTGAGGAAAATATGGCAAAAAAGGCAAACTCGATCATACCAATCGAGAGAATTCAGCAAGGTATCTATTTGATCCGTAATCAAAAAGTTATGCTTGATAGAGACCTTGCGGATTTGTACGGCGTTAAATCAATAGCCCTAAGACAACAGGTTAAGCGCAATATCGGCAGATTCCCGCCGGATTTTATGTATCAACTTACGGATGAGGAGGTTAGTGTTCTGCTATCACAAAATGTGATACCTTCAAGAAGATCATTAGGCGGGCATAATCCCTATGCCTTTACTGAACAGGGAGTTGCGATGCTCTCCAGCGTTCTTCGGAGCAAACGTGCCGTTGAGGTTAATATCGCAATAATGCGAACCTTTGTAAAACTGCGTCGGATACTTGCCGACAACGCTCTTTTGCGTAAAAAGATAGAATCGATGGAAAAGAAATATGACGAGCAGTTCCAGCAGGTTTTCACTATCCTTCAATTAATGGTCAGGCAAGAGACCAAACCCAAAAAGCCGTTCGGCTTTCATAAGAAAAAGGGATAATTAACGAATAAATTTCTAACCGCTTACTTGAGATTCTTTAGACATGTCTTTTAATGGAAAGATTAAATTGTGAAAAGTCTAAGTTATATTATGATTGTTGTTTTATTCTTCCGATTTCAATACCACCAGTGAAAAACTGGTGGATGGAAATTTGTTTTCTTGACTGCTAAAGGCTGTTTTGGGATAATAATGTTTTAGATATAGTTAAATTATTTGTTGGGGTGTTATATGAAAAAGCATCATGCTTTTACGGCGATAATCGAAAGTGAGAACGGCGGCTATTTTGCTCTCTGCCCGGAAGTTGATGTCGCCAGCCAGGGCGATACTGTCGAGGAGGCTAAAAATAATCTTATCGAAGCAATCGAGTTGTTCTTTGAGACTGCGTCAGCCGAAGAAATCAAAAAAAGGCTTCATGAAGAGGTCTTCGTAACTCGCCTGGAGGTGGCTGTTGGGTAAATTAAAGGTTTTTTCCGGTAAAGAGATTTGCTCACTCCTTGAACAGAATGGATTTAAAAACATTCGCCAGCGCGGCAGTCATATTGTAATGCAAAAAAAGACAGATTCATCCACTATAACTGTTGTTGTGCCTATGCACCCTGAAATCAGAGTGGGCACTCTCGGTTCGATAATAAGGCAGTCAAAATTGCCGCGGAAGCTCTTCGAAGTAGAATAATATATTACGAACTTAATACTTATTAGAAGGGAGAGTTGGTTTTTTGGGGCTTTAAAAGGTTTTTGATTCGTTCGGTAATATTACTAAGTTTGAGGCTGAGTTTCATTGGTGCGAGTTCTTTTTCGCTACCGAGGATCTTTTGAGCTTTGTTTAGAAGTTCGTTAGCTTCTTTTTCCCGATTTGTTATGGCGTAGATTTTCGCGAGGTCTCGAAGCGCTAAAACATTATTGCCGTCGATATCCAGGGCGTGCCTTAAAAAGTCGGCGGCATCTTCGAATCGCTCTCTAAGTGCGCAGCATAGGCCGAGGTAGTAGTATGCCTGACCGTGAGACATATTCAGATCGGTTGCACGAAGCATACAGTGGCTTGCTTCATCTATATGGTTCATAGATAAGAACATCGAGCCTATTGAAACGAGAACATCCGCGTTCTCAACTTCGAGTTGGAGCTCGGATGTCAGATAAGATTTTGCTCTTTCATGGTTTTTATTTATCAACGCGCATTGTGCCATTCTAAAGCGGGCGCCGCGAGTCTGACCGTCCAATAGAAGAGCGTTATAATAGTAACTCTCAGCTTGTTCATAGTCGCCGTTATTGAAAGCGATTTCGCCAAGATAGAAAGTGGCCATTGCGGAATTAGGCTCGAATTCGAGAACGCGGTTGAATTTTTCACGTGCTGATTCTATATTGCCTTTTTCAAGCTGCATCAAACCGAAGTCGCCAATAATATCTACGTCGCCGGGATTTTGTCTCATCTCTGTGAGTAGATATTTCTGGGCCTGTTCGAGGTCGCCGTCGGCCCAGTAGGCCTGTGCGATGCGATAGTTTATCTGCGGGTGAGTCGGTTCGAGTTCGGCTGTGCGTTTCCAGCAGCCGATCGCTTTTTTGTATTCACCGCGGATGAACATGTTGTTACCTATATTATAGAAGCAAAGAGCGCAATCCGGGTCGATGTGTTGAGCGATGTAGAACATCTGCTCTGCCAGGTCGTGCTTTTCCATTTCTGTGTATGTGATGATGCGGTTGCAGTAGCAGGGCTCGAAATTGTTATCGAGTTTTTCGACTTGCTCGAACATTTCGATGGCGAGATCATAGTGGCCGGTGCGTGTGTAATCAACGGCGAGAGAATTTAGTATCTCAACATCTGAAGGATTAGTTTCGAGCGCGAGCTTGTATTCCTTTATAGCTTCCTCGAACCTGTTCATCGAATCCAGGGCAAGGCCCTTGTCGAAATGCCATGAGCTGTTGGCGGGATTGATGGCCAGTGCCTCGTCGAGTTCGTCGATGGCTTGAGGTATCAGGCCGTCTTCATACATATCGTAGGCTTTCCTGGCCTTTTTTTCCGCTGAATCGAATGAATTCAGTTCGTAATCATCTTCACAAAACATACTGCTGCCTTAATTAATATTTTCCAAATAAGTGCTATAATCCTTAGCACAACGGTTATCGGCAGGTTTTTGGGGCGATTTATGTAAAAAGGCTTGCGATATCGCCGCTGGTAAAAAATATAAAAAGCGTTTGCATTAGCAGCTGTAAGTCTTTATTATAGTATGGGTTATAAGCTGTCGCTTCGGCATGGGCCGGGCAGTGGCGTTTGAATAAAGCTGTTTTTCTGGAAACTGCTGCGGTTTAGTCTTATAATGTGCATCGTTTAGAAGCGTATTAAGCTCTATCCTAAATGCAGAGCCAAAGGCAGTGTTTTAGCTGAATTGGAGAATGATTTTATGGTCAAAGAGATCAAAGGACAACTGACAGCGGGCAAAGGTACATATGCTATCGTGGTCAGCAGGTTTAACGAGTTCATAACGGCTAAATTGTTGGCAGGGGCCATCGATAATCTTACCCGTCACGGCGGCAGCGAAGAGCAGATAGTCGTGGTGTGGGTGCCGGGGGCTTGTGAGATAACAGCGGCGGCTAAGAAAATGGCGAGCAGTGGTAAGTATGCGGCCGTCATTTGTCTTGGCGCGGTGATTCGCGGGCAGACACCTCATTATGATTATGTATGTCAGCAGGTTGTAAGAGGTATCGGCCAAATTAATTACGATTGTGGTACGCCGGCTGTGTTCGGAGTGCTGACTTGTGAGACGCTCGAGCAGGCAGTTGACAGGGCGGGGACCAAGCTTGGTAACGCGGGTGCTTCGGCTGCGCTTACCGCGATGGAAATGGTGAACGTGTTGGAACAAATTTAAAAACCGTTGGGCGGTTTAGGTTTCGCGGCTCGTTGAGTTAGCTCGGTGAGTAGTATAAAAAGGAAGACGATTAATAAGTGGATAAAAGAAGCAAAGCCAGAGAGCTGACAATGCAGGCTCTTTACCAGTTGGATGTTCAGGGTGACGATCTGTTGAGTAACCTTGGCGGATTCCTGGTCGAGAATGAGCCTAATGGCAGGATAAGAAAATTAGCATCGACGTGGATCGAGCAGTGTTGGCAAAATCTGGCCGGCTGTGATGATTTGATAAGCCAGGCTTGTATCAAGTGGAGTTTATCTCGTCTTTCGCCGGTTGATAAGAGTATTCTGAGGGTGTCCGTTTTTCAGCTGGTGTTCTGTAAGGATATTCCGCAGAAGGTTGTAATAAATGAGGCAATCGAACTGGCGAAGAAATTCAGTACGCAGCAGTCGCCATCCTTTGTGAATGGTGTGCTTGACGCGGTGATGAGAAAATTAAAAGAAGCCAGGCAAGAAGGCTCCCCGCAAGGGGCCGCAGAGGCTGATATAAATACTAAATGACAGGAACGGATAAATGCGAAGGATTGCAGTATTAAACCAAAAGGGAGGGGTGGGTAAAACAACTACATCCGCTAATACCGCAGCGGCCCTTGCCAAGCAGGGCGCTCGTGTTGCCGTACTGGATTTTGATCCGCAGGCACATCTTACAATCCATTATGGGCTTGAGCCTGAAATAGTTGAACAAGGTTCATACAGGGTTCTTACCGGCGGGGCTAAGTTCGAAGATGAATTAATGATGGTTCGCAAAAACCTTTGGCTGCTGCCGGCTAATGTAAACCTGGTCGGTGCGGAGACGGAGTTGGTGACTGTTGTCGGGCGTGAGACTATCCTTCGAGAAGCGATCGCGGCTTCGGAAGATAAATTCGATTTTCTGTTTATAGATTGTGCGCCATCGCTTGGGCTTTTGACACTAAATGCTTTGGCAGCAGTTCGTGAAGTTCTTATTCCGCTTCAGCCGCATTTTTTGGCACTGCAGGGTTTCGGAAAGCTTTTACATACTGTTGATCTTGTTAATAAAAGGATCAATCCGGAACTAAAGGTCAAAGGGATATTGCTGTGTATGTATGACAGCAGGGCGTCACTGCCGAAAGAAGTCAAGGCCGATATCGAACAGTTTCTCGACAAGGCGCGGGGGACCAATACTGCATGGTCCGAGGCTTCGATTTTGCCGGTTGCCATTCGAAGGAATATTAAATTAGCAGAGGCGCCGAGTTATGGTAAAACTATTTATGAGTATGAGCCGAACTGTCATGGGGCAGAGGATTATCTGAAAGTCGCGAAGTTTTTGATGGAAGAGTCCGGCTTTGAATGTACAGCTGAAGAACAGCCGGAGCAAGGACAGGATCATCAACATGAAGACTTAGTGCTTGAAGAATCGATCAAGGCTGAGCCGGAGCACGAAGAGCAGCAAGAACCTCCAATCCAGATACAAACAGCTGAGCCGACGAATGATCAAAAAATAGAGCAGCAGATGGAAGAGGTGTCGATCGAAGAGAAACCGCAATCCTTTGATCATAATCTGAACCAATAGAACCATTCTAAACGTGTCTTTATGAAACGTCGAGCGTACCTTGATATTGAGACGACGGGTTTGAGCCGGTATCGTTGCGAGCTGACTGTTATTGGTATCGGGCTTGAGAAAGGGCGGAAAGTTCAAGTCATACAGCTTATCGAAAAAGATATAACAGGGAGGAAACTGTCTGATGCTCTATCAGGCGTTGATGAGATATACACCTATAACGGCAGCAGGTTCGATATTCCTTTTATAAAGACGAAACTTGGGGTGGATCTGAAAAAAGACTTTAAGCATACCGACCTGATGTATAAATGCTGGGAGCAAAATTTGAAGGGCGGATTAAAAGTGGTTGAGAGAAAGCTCGGTATAGGCAGGGATTCGGTTGGGATAGACGGATTAATGGCGGTCAGGTTGTGGTTGCAGTATTACAATTCGAATGACAAACAGGCATTAAAGCAATTGCTTGATTATAACGCCGATGATGTTGTTAACTTGAAAATGCTGCGATTGAAACTGCAAGTTGATTAACAGGTTTAAATAACCTGTTGGGGTTTTTCGAGAAGCTCTTTGAAGTAGCTTAAGAACTTGGCGGCGTATTCGGGGTTAATTACACAATGGTCGGCGGCGAGGGTAAGGCTTACCAATCTTCTTTCAACAATCTCACCATCTAAAGGAACCATCTGGTGCGCAATGTTGCCGACTGCTAAAATGCAGCTGGTTTGCGGCGGTACTATAGCGACGAAGGAATCTATATCATAAGGGCCGAGGTAGCTTAGCGCGACAGTCTCGCCTTCGAGTTCTTCAAGTTGCAGCTCATTGTCCCTTGCTTTATTAGTAAACAGTTTTTCTTCGTGAGCGATATCAGCGAGTGATTTTTGGTTTGCTTTTTTCAGTACAGGTACGATTAGGCCTTGCGGTGCGTTGACTGCAAAACCGATGTTTATCTCTTCGGGTATCTTTAAGTTGTCTCCCTCGATCATAGCTAAAACTCTTGCGTATTGTTCGCAAGCAATGGCGAGGCATTTAATATAGAAGCAGTTAGTGGTGACTTTGACATTGAGTTGTTTTCTAAGTTTTGGTCTAAGCGCGAGCAGGTCGGTCACATCGGCTTTTGCGGAGAGGTAGAAGCAGGGCTTTGTTCGTTTGGATTCAGCCATGCGTTTACCGATGAGCTTTTGGATTTTTGATGCCTGCAAAGATTGGGTCATTTCTTAATGTCACCTTAAACCTGAAGTTGCTTTTTGGTCATTCTAATATGTTTGTTGGTGATGGGAAAGCGGGAAATTTTGAATTAAGTACTAAGAAAAATTTTCCAATTTCATAAGTAAAAACACGAATAAATATAAGGATTTCAGGTAATTTTCGTTAAGTTAGGTAAAAGGGCCTTAGTTTGACGGCAATTTCAGGTTTAAAAATCGTAATAACTGTTTTTTTCCCTTTACTTTACAGTTGTGAAATATAAAATTAAAATAAGTTTAATGGGCCAAATGGAAGTGGAAAATTAGTCAGAAAACGGGCTTTTGTCAAGCCCGTCAAGGGAGCAAAATTGTTATGCTTATTAGCAACATAGACTTATTCAGCTATGCAAGATTCAATTCTAACTTTTTTTCCAAAAAACCCACTTTTTTAGAGGAAATTGTTTATAGGAGTAGTGCATAGGCTTAGGGGTAAAATCGGGGAAAATGGGTTGATTGGGTAAGATTTTATTGACCCTAAGTGTGTTTTTATGTATACTGGTTGGAACAGGCTTTTAGATTTTATCTTGCTTGATGACAAGCATTTGTGAGGAATTCATAAACAACAGAATTGGGACGGTTATCTATTTAATCGTTGAACGTAAAAATGGTTGAGTAGTTTACAGGAGTAGTAAGCTACTAAGTGCTTTTATTTAAGGAGATCTCTTATGGGTAAAGTGAGCAAGCCTTATAAGCTGTGTTTGCTCTTGGTTGCACTTTTGCTGACAGCGAGCATTTTCAATGCTCCTGTATTGGCAGACAGTATGGACCAAAAAGAAGCGAAAGCAGAAGCAAAAGCCAAGATGAGGCTTAAGGAAAAAGCTGAACAGGCAGAAAAACTCGAAAAGAAAAAAGAAGAAGCAGAAAGAAAGAAACGTGAGGAAGCTGAGTTAGCGAAACAAAAGGCAGAGGCTCGCGCCAAAGCTAAGGCTGAAGCAGAGAAGTTAGCTGCAGTTGATGCAGAGGCCAAGGCTCAGACCCAGGCAGAGATCAGCGAAGCTAAAAGCGTAATGGAAGCACAAATGGCAGACCTTAAATCGCAGAAGGCGGCGTTGGCGGCAGAGTACGATGCGAAGAAGGCTCAGCTCAAGGACAAGTATGCTGCTGATAAGGCAGCAGCTGTTGATGATGCGGCAAAGGCCAAGCTTGCAGATGAATACGCAGCTGACCTTGCAACTTTGAACCAGCAGCAACAACAACAAAATCAGGCGATTGCCGACAAAATGGCAACCGCTCAGAGTAATTACAACCAGGTTGTGGCCAAGGCACAGATGAAAGCAAGGCATGCTGTGGCCGACGCAACAATTGCAAGCCTTAATTTCCCGGAAGATAATACTCCGGTATTAACAGCAAGAGAAGTTCAGATCAAAGGCAACACTCTTATCGATACAGCAGAAATCCTGAGCAAGATGCCGGTTATCTGGAGCGCTTCAGGGGTGACACTCACAGAGAGTGAGCCCGGCGATCTTTATGACTTCAGAGGCTTGAGCAAGATCATTATGGAGCCTGGCCCGGCAAGACAGGTATCAGCGAGAACGATACAGGGATTCACTCTTTATGTGCTTTCAGTTTACCAAGAGTACAGTTATGCCGGTATCTATGTTTATGTTCCAAGGTCAACGATGGTTGGTGCAAATCAGCTTCAAAATGACATCCTTGTCATTGAGGTATTGGAAGCGCCGGTAACAGAAGTTACCGTTCGCAGCTATGACCCTGATCAGAACATGAAGGAAGAAGGGTACCTAAAACGCAGTTATATTGAGAAGTGGTCGCCGGTGCAGTCAGGTGCAGTAGCTAACCAGAAAGAGCTGGATGACTTTGTCAATCTGCTAAATCAAAATCCAGACAGATATGTCTCAGCTACGGTAACAAGAGGCGCAAAGCCGAATTCACTGGCAGTCGAGTACGATATTTATGAAGCTACCCCGTGGCACTGGTTTATCCAGATTGATAATTCCGGAACCCAAGACAGGCAGTGGACTCCGAGAATTGGTGTGATCAATACAAACCTTCTTGGTATCGACGATACATTCTCGGTTATCTTCCAGGCGCCGTGGGAAAGCGATTTCGCAGAGAACTACGCTCTCTACGGCAGCTACGATTTACCGATAATGGGACCAAAGCTGAGGTTCAATGCTTATGCCGGTTACAGCGAGTTTGATACAAACCCTGATGCCGGGCCGTTCGATTTTATTGGTAACGGTAGTTTCGTAGGTGGTATCCTGCGTTACAACGCAATACAAACAGAATCAGATATGCCATTGCTCGGAAAGGGCTGGTTCTTTGATATCAAGGGTATGGTGGAATATACAAGAAGTAAAGTTACACCGTCACTGTTCCCAACTCAGCTTGGTTCAGATGTAAGATTCTGGATGTGGGGCTGGGGACTTGAACTCCATAAAAAAGATGATATGTCACAGTCCAGTTTCTCTTTCGATCGCTGGGAAAGCTGGGGCGGTCAGACGAGTGCCGGAGTTGGCGTTGGGCCGAAAGGTTTTGTTGACGCTCGTGCAGGTGCAAGTTCTGACTTTAGTATCTATGACTTCAAGGCAGCTCACAGCCAGTTTATCGATCCGAACAAGATCCAAAGGGTCGCTGGCTCATTCCGTTGGGTACTGCCGAACGAGAGACTGGTTCCTGCTAAGATGACCAGTTTTGGCGGTATGTATACTGTCAGAGGCTATGACGAATCAGAGATCGTAGCTGATGGTGGTATGTTAGCTTCTATTCAGTATGAATACGATTATATTGCAGCAGAAAAAGCTGTTAATCCTCCAGTCGAGGAAGAAGGCCAGGAAGAGAACAAGTACGAGATCAAGAGACTTGCTCCGCTTGTGTTCTTAGATTACGGAAGGACAACAATCCGAAGAGCCGGGACTATCGCAGGCGAATCACGACACGATGAAATGTTATCGGTTGGTGTCGGATGTTTGCTTGATGTTGGCAATCATCTAAGCGGTGCTGTTTATTATGGCCATCCATTGATCAAGACAGTCCGGACTCGTGAAGGCAAAGGCCGGGTTAACGCAAGCTTTAGGTTAATATGGTAAGAGAAACGGCGAAAAGCCGGATCAGGAAATAAATTGGTAGAAGGAACTAAGAACTAATTTGTGTGAGAAATATTAAGGGGTAAAAGTAATGAAAAGTGTGAGGAAACTAACAAGACGCTACTATGGAAGGCAGGTGGTAGCAAGTGTCATGGTGTGCCTGATGTTGTTCGGCATGCCGACACAGGTTATCCTGGCAGATACTAGCCCAGCGCCTACAGCTGTTCCAACTCCTGGTGATGTTACAGGTTCGACAACACCTCTGGACTGGACCGGAAGTGCTGGATTAGACGCAGTGATTGATACAGCTACTGGTAACCAGATAATAGAATGGAGTAACTTTGATATTGGCTCAGATGCCAGTGTTACCTTCCTCCAGAACGGAGGTTTTATTCTGAATAATGTATCTGATGTTGCCGGGACAGGTATTTTTGGTGACCTGACGGCTTCATCATGCGGGATTTTAGTTGTTAACCCGCATGGTCTGGTGATCGGGCCTCAAGCGTTTGTTGATTGTCAAAGTTTTATAGCATCAAGTTTGGAAATTTCAGATTCTGATTTCCTCAGTGGAGTATTCCAGTTTTCAAATGGTGATGTCGCTGGCAATGTAACGAACAACGGTACTATTGTTACTGAAAAATTGGCAGGATTGATTGGTAAGAATGTTATCAATAGAGGACTTGTAAGGTCGGAGAATGGCTATGCAATAATGGCAGCGGGCGAAAGCGTGATGCTAAGCGATCCTACAGCTTCTAATATTACAGTTCAGGTCGATATAGCTGGCACTCTTAGTGACTACGATGTTGATAACCGACAAGTGAATAATGGTGGACCTGCTACAGAGATCGATGCTAAGAACGTCATTCTTGCGGCAGGCGATATCTTTTCTACGGCTATCGAGGGTGTTGAGACTCTAAGAGCAGTTGCTCTTGATGACGCCTATTTTTATGGTGATTTAACAGCTGAGGCAGTCGGAGCATCGGATGCGGTAGCTGAGATTTCAATCGAGACAGGCGATCAGCTTAGTCTCCATGAAGATATTACAGTTGTAGCTGATGGCGACGGAGTTGGTAATGCTGTAGCTACAGTCACAATTGTTACCGGTGACGATGATTTTGTGATCAATGATGATATAACAGCTGAGGCTTACACAAGTGGTGATTTTGATGCTACCGCTACTGTGGATATCACCGCAACGGGCAAAGTAACAGTCAAAGATGGCAGCAGTACTGATGTATCGGCTGAAGCCTATGATGGTATCATTAATTCTGCTTCAGTGGGTATTGACGCGACAGGTGATATTCAAGTGTTAGCAGAAGGTAGCAGTGGTGATGTTACTATTTCTGCTGAGGCTTATA
Organism: Sedimentisphaerales bacterium; assembly: GCA_028282745.1. Classification (GTDB taxonomy): domain Bacteria; phylum Planctomycetota; class Phycisphaerae; order Sedimentisphaerales; family Anaerobacaceae; genus JANQHJ01. The sequence goes on from JANQHJ010000158.1 coordinate 38,405, forward strand.
ACGGTGAAGATAATATTGCACAGGTTGATCTTGACTCCGAAGGTGATGTTATGATTCAGGCAAGAAAATCCGATGCAATAGTAACTGCCGAAGCCTACAGTGAAGGTGAAGCATCATCAGTACTTAATGAAGCTGGTGTTTCAATAACAGGCAAGAACGTTCTTATCGAGACTTATTATGGCGCAACTGGCTTTGATCCTGCTGTAATAGGTGCTTATGCATCGGATGCCGAAGAGAACAATGCTAAGGTTGAGATCACCGCTAATGGTACTGAGGGAGATGGAGACGTTGATATTAAAACCAGAGGTGGAGACAATTCTAACGGCAGCGATAATGACGATATTACAATAGAAGCTATTGCCGAAGATGGAATAAATAATGACGCCGAAGTTTCTATTAATGCTTCGAAGGACATTCATTTAAGAGCTGACAGTGATGATGAAGAAAGCCAGATCAAGATCCTTGCATCAGCTAATAATGGTGTTGATAATGACGCATTAGTAGAGCTTAACGCGGAAGGTAATGTAAGGCTTGAGGCGGAAGATCAAATTACTGTGACTGCTGAAGCCTATGGTGGCGAAGTTGGCGCTACCTCTAATAAAGCTCAAGTCAATATTGATGCGACGGATGTGTCAGTAGAGGGCGAGGATTTCGGTAGTGAAAATGCACCTGCCCAGATATTAGCTTCTGCCAGTGATGGCGAAGAAAACGAGGCTGGTGTTAGCATTACCGCAGATGAAGATGTAACGATTACCGGTGAAGGCAGAGCAGATGACGCTGTAGTCAGAGCTGAGGCTTTCAACGGTGATGAAAACAAAGCTGAAGTCATTATTGATGCTGAAGGTGATGTTGAGATACTTTCGGACAATCAAGGTGATGGTGATGGTAAGGGTGTTGTAGAAGCTTTAGCTTATAACGAAGAAGAAGCTGCTACCCTTAACGATGCTGATGTCGAGATCTCTGGTGATAATGTTACAGTCGAAGATAGAGCCAGCGGCAGCGGTGATGGAGCTATCGTATTAGCAGAAGCCTATAACGGTGCGACTAACAATGCCAATGTTGATGTTGAAGCAACGGGTAACGTTTCCGTAATAGACAATGGTTACGGCAGTGACAGCCCCGCTCAGATCGTAGCTTGTGCCTCTGATGGCGACGAGAATACCGCAGAAGTAAAAGTCGATGCCGAAGGCGATGTTGAGGTTATAGCTAATGCCAGGTATGGCTTAGCTGCAATAGAAGCCTATGCCGGTGACGATGACGAAAAGAACGATGCAAGAGTCGAGATCGTTGCCGAAGGTGATGTTAGAATTGAAGCCAACGGTTATAGAAGTAGGGCTCGTGTACGTGCTAAAGCTGAAGATGGTGTAGATAATGATGCCGAGGTATTTATTGATGCAGGCGGTAGTGTATCGGTCGAGGCAACTAATTGGCGGGCTCATGCCGAAGTAAAAGCCCAGGCTCGAGAAGGTGAAAACAACAATGCTAAGGTCAAGATCGAGGCGATTGGCGATGTCACAGTTAAAGCCACAAATGGCGGCGAAGCAGATATCGACGCTATCGCAGAGAATGCCACAAACAGCATCAACACTGCCAGCGTTGATATAGATATCGAAGGCGATCTTAAGGTTCAGGCACTCGGTTACAGTACCGATGCTGATATTGATGCTCAGGCCGAGGAAGGCGAAGAGAATACAGCAGATGTTGATATCTTTGCCGATGACGTCCTGGTCGAAGCAACTGATGGTGGTAATGCTGATATCGATGCCGAAGCCAGAGAAGGTGTTGATAATAAAGCCAGCGTGGATATCGATGCCGAAGGTAAGGTTCAGGTTATAGCTACAGCTGGAAAGTATAATTCAGATGCCGAGATCCAGGCTATTGCTGAAAACATAGAGGTCGGTAACGATGGTCCTGTGGTTATCGAAGGTGACCTTGAGAATGAAGCAACGGTTACGATCGAGGCAAAGAGCGTTGATGTGCATGCTGAAGGTAACTATAATGATGGTGACCGTCCAAACCAGGCAAGTATCGAAGCCAGAGCAGCCAATGAGATCTATGGCCCTGGAAATAAGGCCAAAGCTGCAGTTTTACAGGAAGATGAGCCGGTAGAGCAGCCTGATTTCGAAGTAACCGGTTCGGTGACTAATGAAGCTAAGGTTGACATCATTGCTGACGGTTCTCCACAAGAACCGGATGGTGATGAATGGGCAGATTCTGGCGAGATCATGGTAAGAGCATCTGAACGAAGCGAAGCTCTTATAACAGCTGATGCTTACAATGAGTTCGAAAATGAATCCGGTGATGCCGTAGAAGTTTTAGTTGATGATGATATTGTCAATAAAGCGGATATCAAACTTGACGCTAAAGACGACGTAGAGGTAAGAAGCTCCAGTTTCTCGTTAGCGGAAGTTAAAGCTGAAGCTGAGAATGTTTTTGAAGATATGTCAGAAACTGATCCTGCTTCACTGTATATCACAGTAGAAGGTGATGTTGAAAATGCCGCGAAGGTTGATATCGAGGTCGGCGAAGATGTTAAGATTTATGCTTTCGACGAAAGCGAAACTTATGTTTACGCTGAGGCTGATAACAATATCAAAGCCGGTGATATCGATGACGGCTGGTGGGTAGAAGGCGGCCACATTGAAGTTTATGTCGAAGGCGATGCCACAAATGACGCTGAATTGGTCATCAACGCTGGTGAAGATGTTCGCCTTAAGGCCGAATCTGCCAGCAGAGTTGCTGTTGGTGCCAAGGCTGATAATGAGATTGAAGATTATTCTTACTATGCCGACAGGTTGATTGTAGGACCTCCTCCAAGTGGTACTGCAATTGTTTATGTTGACGGTGCGGTAGAGAATACTTCAAATGTAAGTATTAATGCCGGCGAAGACCTTGAGATTACTGCTTACGATAGTTATTCCATTCTGTATTCCTATGCGTTTAACTACTTGCAGGCAGGTGGTTATACTTATGGTCCAACTTATGATCAATCTTCGACAAACTCAAATTCAAATATGATAAGCGGACATATCGAGGCCTATATTGGTGATGATGTTATTAACACGGCAGATATTGATATTGTCGTTGCCGATGGCGTTAAAGTAAAAGCATACGATTACAGCCGTGCTGGGATCGATTCTTATGCTGGAAATGATCTTGAAGACAAGGCGTCCTTCAACACAATCGATATAGATATTGAAGGCGACGCTATTAATACTTCAGATGTAACTATCGATGCAGGTGATCATGTAGTTGTTTTAGCCGAGGAAGCTAGTTGGGCCAGAATAGGTTCATCTGCTGAGAACTGGAGTTATGGTAATGTGTATCTTGGTGTTGACGGCGATACCGAAAACACAGCCACAATTGATATTGATGCCGGCGGCAGTGTATTTGTTATAGCCGACGGTTATGGCAGAGGTCCTGTGAGTGAGGCTGGTATTGAAGCTTCAGCCCAGAATGCCGCTACCAGTAATACAGCTTCAATCAATATTCTGGCAAATAACGTAATCGTACTTGGAAGCGACCACGGCCAGGCAGGTATTAAGGCCTTGGCAGCTGGTTCATACTGGGGAGGTCAGGTTGGGCAAAATGATGAACCAAGCGAAGATCCTGATCCGGTAGAGAACTCAGCAAGTGTTAATATTGAGACCTTTACTGTAGATGTTGAACTTCCTTCAGAAGAACCAGAAACACCATCGAAACCTGAAATAGGAATTCAGGTAGCTCAGATCGAAGGTGAACTTGAGCTTCAGGAAGGTCAGTTAAGTGAGCTTTGTGAAACTATCCTTGAAGGCGGCCATGTGGTCGCAGCCGGTCTTGGCGGCGGTGATGCTACCATAAAGGCAGTTACTTATGCTGAAGGCCCTTCGGTTAATACATCTGACGTTCTAATCTGTGCCGAAGGCGCAGTTGTTGTTGCGGCAGCTGATTGCGGAAGAGGTTATCCGGTTGATGGTGATTACACTTACGGCTCTACAGCTGAGATCAAAGCCCTGAGTCACTTTGGCGCCGAGAATACTTCAAATGTCGGTATCGGAGCTAAGCTGGGTCTTGGAGTTATAGCTATCGGTAACGCCGAAGCATCAATTAAATCCAAGGCCATGGCCGGCAGGTTCAGCAATACCGCTGATCTGGTAGCGTGCACAGGTGGCCCTCTGCTCGTTGGGGCGCTTTATGACGGTCAAGCTGAGATCAAATCCGAAGCAACTGGTGGCTATATCAATGACGCTTATACAGGCGTATGTGCAACAGGGCCGGTTATTGTTGGTTCCTATGCCGGTTATGCTACGATAGAATCTGAAGCCGGCTGGAGTAAAGATGGTAAAGACTGGAAAGACGGCAAGAAGACCGGCGGATTTACAACAGCAGACGATCTTGAAGTTCTCCAGATAGATGAAGAGCCACCAACTTCTAATGCTGAAACTGTAGTGGTTTCCAAGGAAAGCAGTGTAGTTGTTCTTGCATACGGTGATTCATATGCAGGTATTGAATCTAAGGCTAATGGTGGAATCTTTAACAATGCTTATACCGGTGTATGTGCAGAAGAGCATGTTCTGGTCGCAGCAGCAGGTAACGCCACCGCTGTTATTGAGTCCAAGGCATATCAAGGTCCGTTTGTAAGCAGCGGTGATATAGAACAGCTTGATGAACAGGAAAAGATTTATTCAACATCTGATGCTGAGACAGCAGTAATAGCTAAGAAGGGCCATGTTGCTGTTCTTGCCGGGTGCGAAGGTGAAGCAGGCATATTATCCAAAGCAAGTGATGCAGCTCTTAACTCTGCTTATACAGGTGTCGCAGCTGGTGCGGATCTTCCATTCTCTCCAATTTTCACCCCTAGCGAAGAGACTGAGCCTGTACAGGTATCAATACTTGATTCAGAATCCCAGTTTGGCGAAATGTATGATCTTGCACCTGGCAGTGTCATAGTCGCAAGCAGATACGGCGACGCCAGGATACAGTCCACTTCCGAAGGGAAGTATAGTTTGGAAAATACAGCTGATACAGTTGTATGTGCACCGGGCGAAGTTCATGTGTACTCTCAAGGCAGGGAGAGCATTGCCAAAATCAAGTCATGGGCAAGATTTGGTGATGTGACAACTGCTACCACCCAGGTTTATGCCGGTGCGGTTCATGTTGATGTTGCCAGTCCTCGTTACGGCAGCGGAATCGGCGCATGGGCCCAAGGCAATGGTGACTGGGTGAATCATGAAGGTACTTACTTTAATTGGTATTCAGGAGACAGCGAGCCTGTATTAGAACAGGATGGTGGCGCAACTTTGATAATCGACAGCTATGCAGTAAAAGAGGATTGTCCAGATTGTCCGCCATGTCCGGATTGTCCATGTGGTGATGATGAGCCTGTGACTCCTCCAGCACCACTTGCTCGTGAATTTGGTGAGCCTCTTGAGAAGCCGGAATTTGCTCAAGGCGGATGTCCTGCCCTGATGCAGTGGCTGGCAGCTGAGATTGGATTGCCTGAGGATCAGATCAATGTGATGCTCGGCAACGCAGATCATCTGGCAACGGATATTCAGCCTTGTGAGGCTTGTGCAAGACTCAAGCAGCAAGCTGATGCAATGGCTGGCCTTGATCCTGCACAGGTCAATGCCTGGGCTTCTGCTGTGACAGCTGGTTTCGTCGGACCGATGACCCCGGAAACCATGGCTGGTATTCAGACAGCTCTGGCAGATAATCCTGGAGCATTGAGCTTCGATAACGCAGCAGCAGCTTATGTAAAGATCCTAAGTGAAGAGCTCGGCCTTGAGGCTGATGAGGCAGCAGGAGTTCTGACTCAGAATTATACAGATGGTCAGACTGGTCTTGATGCTTATGTAGCAGCTCGTGCAGCAGCTCTGTAGTAGTTAGTATTTTAGGTTAATAAAAAAGCCTGTCTCTTAGTTGAGGCAGGCTTTTTCTTTTGGCAGTGCCGGTAATTGATTTATATTTTAAACATTGCGACTTCTGTAGTAAGTGAACGCTTGTACTGTAATTGATCGATAGTCTTGTGCACCTCTGATATGTTGGGGTGCTCATTGTCGAATATTGTTTCTAATGTTGTGAGAGCGCGGTCGCAAAGCTTTTCTGCTTGTTTGTATTTGCCTTGATATATGTAGAGCTTTGCAAGGTTGTTCAAGGCCATTGCGGTTTGGTCGCTGTTTGGTCCTACACTTTTTTCGAGAACTTTGACCGCGTTTTTGGATGCTTGCTCAGCTTGTGCGTATTTGCCCTGGCTGATGTAAACATTACCGAGGATACACAAGGCCTTTCCAGCCATAGGATGATCGCCTTTATATCTTTTCTGAATAGATGCCAGTGCTTTTTGGGCCAATACTTCGGATTCTATGTACTGGTTTGAATTCTGCTTTATCTGGGCGACAGTTAGCCAGGCTGGTATCAATAAATGATGCTCTTGCCCGTATGATTTTTCCTGGGTGCTCAAAGCGGCAGCGGCTAATTCAACAGCCTGGTCATATTTACCCTGTAGTGAATACAACTCTGCTTTTTTGAGCTTTAAATTTGAGCTATACAGGTGATCGTCGGTATAAACTTCCTTTAGAATATTAGTTGCTTTACTATAGTAATTTTCAGCATCATTCAGTTTGCCCTGGGCGACTAAAAGTTCACCTTTATCTATATAGAACTGGGCCATAGTCTTGTCGTCAGGCAGATGGCTGTCGAGCATAATATCAAGCGCTTTGCTGAGCATTTCCTGGGCCTTACTGTATTTGCCCTGTTCCTGATAGATGTCACTGGCTGTTCTGAGTGTATAAGCGATATACGGATGCTTTTCATAGTATATTTTGGTTTGCAGTGTCAGACCAAGTTCGCACATTTTTTCAGCCTTTTGCAGCTGCCCCATGTATTGGTAAAGATATGCCAGATCCAGAAGACAAAATGCCAATTCATCATTACTGACATTCTTGAGCCTCGCTACACTAAGAGCCTGCTCGGCTAAAGGTTTGGCCTTGGCGTAATCACCGGTTGCCATGTAAATACGAGCCATTCCTCGAAGTGATCTGCTGGAAAGTTTTGTTTTGTTTTTCCTGGCGAGGAGATCTGGAGTAAGTAAAGCTCCCATTACAATGATTAAAACGAAAAGCCTTGTTGTTTTTGATTTGGACAAATTAGTAACTGCTTTCATATCCATTCCCCTCCAAGTGGCTGCGTAAATTTTTCTCATACCCCTATAAAAAAACGCCGGTCATAGTCGTTTTCTAAACCTTATTATCAGGCTTAAAATCTGCTAACCGACCATTAAAAGTATAGGTAATGGTTTGGCGGGCTCCAAATTTAAGGAGTGTAATTTTGAGAAGGAACCATTGCGGTGTTAGCAAATATGTCGCAGTTACGCCCTATAATGAAACTGAATTAAACGCTGAAATGTATTGACGCAATGGTTGTATTTAAGATGTTAGCCATGTGTCAATTATTTCATCGACATGTTCCGGTAATATACCGATTAGCCATGCCAGATCGACTATTGTAAAGCGGTTCCTAATCTCATGCATATGTAGGATGGCATTTCGCAGTCTTTCTCTTGGACAGCCCATTTGATCAAAATTATCCGGGGCACCGGCAGATTTTAGCCAGCTTTTTACCTGTTGAGGTGATTTTACTAATGGCTTTAGAATAGCCTTTAATTGGCCCCAGCATTCATTGTCAGCAATTTTTTGAATATTACCATGTTTGCTTGTGTACTGCTCGCTGACACTATAGATAAGTCGTTCATTTTGCCAGAAGGACTTGTCTATGGTTTCAGGCAAAGCTTTAATGAAGGGAGTGTCTATCTTTAGGATCAGTTCATATAGAACTGTCGAAAGTATTGTGCCGAGCCCTACCTGTAGCCCGTGCAGCCAGTGCCCTTGGTCATCTATGTCAGCGGTCATATCAAGCACGTGGCTGAATAAATGCTCACCGCCGCTTGCCGGTGTGCTGGTGCCTATCATTGTCATTGAAAGCCCGGTCAGGAATAAGGCTTCAAACAAACCTTTGACAGCATGGCTTTGCCCTGATTTGATATGCCCGGGATTTTTCAAATAGCTCTCTTCCAAGCCCTGAAGTATTTGTGCACAGTACGAGCAGTAATATTCGTCGAAGAGAAAGTTGTTCATTACCCAGTCAGCAGTACTTTGGAATTTGGCTATTGTATCAGCAAATCCCGCGGCTGTCATTTCAGGCGGGGCCTGCTCGATTATTTTAGGTTCTGATAATACCGCAATAGGAGGTCTGGCCCGCTGGACAACCTTTACGCCTTTGATTTTTGCAGCGACATTTGCCGCGGCGTAGCCATTCATTGAAGCTGCTGTTGCAAGGACCATGTACGGCAGGTCCAGATCAAACGAAGACCATTTGCACAGGTCGTTTATTGTACCGCTTCCGACAGCAATAATAATATCTGTATCAGCGGCGTCAATTTGTGATTTGAGCCAACTACATGTATCTTCGTCACAAACAGGCTCTTTATCATTTGTATCAGGTACGATTATGTTTTTTATATTCAATTTACTTGCAGCAAGCATTTTGACAGCCTGGCTGCCAATAATCCCAAATGTACGGGAATCAGATACCAATGCGATATTTTTAAGGGTTGCTTTTTTTAATATGGATATAAGTTCATCAAGGATATTATCATGGTAAACGTATGCGCGAGTTTCAACGGTGTGTATTTTGCCACATTGGCAAGTGAAGCTTTTTCCCAACAAATCCTGGATATTCATAAGTAAATTCTTTCAAAAATTGAATTGCTGGAGAGTTTAATAGGAATATGTCTATTAGTCAATCGCGGGGGGGGATTGAGGAATTTAATAAAGCAAGACCGACGATGTTCGTCTCGTCGGCCTTGTTCTGTCAATGACGATTATTTGAAGACCAGGCTGAGAATGTATCTCAAAGGTATAGTTTTATTCGAATTCGACAGCAACGCCGATCTTGGCGTCTGTCAGTACGCTCATTCTATCTACGCGTACGACTTTGCCTTTTTTGAGCCTTCCGAATTGACCTTTTTCCTCGGCTAAAGTAGTTGTACGAGGGAAGTTGACCTCAATGACGTTACCTTGTCTGATAGGAGTGGTCATGGGCAGCTTAACGTAAACACCGCTCTTACTTATGTTTGCGCTTCTTCCGTTGAAGAATCTGTTAGCTTCCGGCAGCCAGATGCTGACCGGCCAACTTATTTCTGTCCTTGTTTCTACTCGCTGTTCGACTAAAGTCTCCATTGCATTTCTCCATCTAATAATTAACGTTCCATCTAAGATAAAAGAATTATCGGCAAAGTTAATTTAGATAGATTAGGCAAAATGGGTCCAAAAGTTAAAGTAGGGTAATATTTCTTCAGTTATTAGATGTGGATTTGCAAAGCAGTTTATTATCGGTCATAAGTCTGATATTTTTTTCAGATGTATTTAAAAAATTGGTGCTCTTAGGGGATTTTGCTCATCAATGATGATTTATTGGCCGGCCGAATGGGGATTTAAATAAAAAACGGGACCCAGCCTCCCGATGCCGGATCCCGCAATCACAAGCTTTTAAAAACACATATACCCCAAAAATTCAATCATTAACAGGATTTTTACGGCTGGTGTGACATAGTATTGACACCTAAGGTACTTAAATACTCCTGATGTGAGGTGAAAAAGACGTATTCTCTTATATAAAGAGGAAAATATTTTTAGAAATGGGATTTACAGTATTTTAAATTAGTTAAAAGGAAAAACAAAAAAATTCTTTGATTCTTTGGCTGCATTAACCCAAAGCTGCGCCGTTGTGCAGCATTATTCCTTGCCCTTGCCTGCATGCGGTGCTCGGTGCTAAGGCAAGGTGGCGGTAAGTCGTTTTTACCGTCACCTTCGGTACCGATTATAGAAGTTTTCCTACCTGTTGTTTTAGCTTTCTTCTTTAGTTACAGTTGTTCAGCCACCATTGAACCAATTGGGCAAGGTCATTTTCATCAACAATACCATCTAAGTTTGTATCACCATCAATGCCTTGATCCATCCAGTTTGAGGCAAGTCGTGCCAGGTCAATTAGATTTATCGGGTCAGTACCGTCAATATTAGAACGTGAGCATTCACACTCATCGCCTATACCATCTGTGTCCAAATCATTTTGATCAGGATTGCTTATCTGCCAGCAGTTATCACAGAGGTCACCAGTATTATCGCTATCTACATCGTTCTGGTCTGGATTGTGGACGGCAGGGCAGTTGTCATTTGCATCAGGTATTCCATCGCCGTCTCCATCCGGGCAGATAACAGCCGAGTTCGAAATAACGGTGTTTCCTGCTTTTGTAGATGAGAATGGAGTAACTTCGCAATACCATGTCTGGCCTATTTCTGTTTCGCCAGGTATGATGATGTTTGGCTCATCCATTAATGCTTCGATCTGAGCGATACTTAACAGGGAATCATAGATTCTTACATCATCAATTATACCATTGAAGTTATCGCTTGAGCCTTTACCACCAATATAGACATAGTCATAATCCTGCAATGGCGCGATACTATTGATCAAAGTGGTATATGAGTTGTCATTTGTGTCATAAAGAGACAAGCTTAGATCTCCGAAACCGAATGTGTCATTATAGTCGAAAGTCACAGAAGCAAAGTACCAGAGTCCTTCGGCGATATTAACATCATTTGGAACAGAGATATTAGCGTCATTAAGTGATGCATATAGTTTTAGCCCACTGCCTTGATCTTCTACCCATAAGAGGTCATTGCCGTCATCGTCACCAATAATAGTATAAGCTTGATTTGTATCTGCCTGGAGCTTGAACCAGGCTGTTTTAGTAAATGGGCTATTGGGTGATGCTACCTGGCCTATTGTGATCTCTGTATTACCAGATGCGCTAAATTCATATGTGCCGCTCGAATTATATCCGCCGGTAGCCAGCCAATTTGATGCCATGGCAGTAGCACCATCATTTGCATTACCGGAATAATCCAGAGGTGCGTTTGTATCCCCGCCTTCCATTGGTAGATAAAGCAGGGCGTGCGGCATATCATTTACATACCAGGCTATCGCAGCTGTGGTCGCACTACCTGACAGGTTGAAGTCGCAGATCAAGTTGTCATTATCAAAAGCACATCCGCTTGGACTAAGTGCCAATCCTTCAATAAGTGGCGGCTCAATAACGTTTATAGTAAAACTCTGCTGATCTGAGCCTGCTATGTTATTGGCTTCGACTGTCACATTGAAATCACCTGCTAAGATTGGTGTCCAACTGATAAGGCCGGTTACTGAATTAATATCCATGTCATTCGGGGCCTCGACGAGTAAATAACTCGGTTGGGGGTTACCATTGGCATCGACGTCATATTGATAGAGGGCGCCTGTTGTTGCGGTAGTAGGGGCAATCGAATAAATGTTGGGTTCTACTGCCGGCGGTACACATGGGTCTTCCGGCGTTATGGGAGAGGCAGTGTTGAAGAAGTAATCTATCTTCGCGGTATGAGCAGGATTCGAACCGGCATTACCGGCATATACTGCGATAGAGTTAACTGTAATAGCATAATCGAAAATGGCTCCATCTGACCAGTTTTGGCCGTCATCGGAATAAGTCTGTGTCCATGAGTCGCCGTCACGTTTTACTCGCATATATCGGGGCGCACAAGGATCGATCTCACTATTGATCTTTTGTGTATTTGAAGGATTAAAGGTTGAGCAATAAATATAGTTCTTCGAGGCTGTACTGTAGAATTCAAATCTGATAAAGTTATTTTCATCCTGTTTTACAAAAATTCCCTGCTCTTGAAATTGTTGTGTTAATGCTGATTCGAATTTGACTTCCACTTGGAAATTAACATCATTAACAGTTTGCAATATGTGCGGCACTTTTGTTCCGTATGTCCATACCTGGTGTTCCGAACCGGAAGGTACGGAAATTTCCGCCCAGGCGTCGGAAGTTCCTGCTCCGCTGAACGCAAGGTTTCCATCACCCTCTGTGTCGATATAAGTCCATATAGATGTGTTAAGTATTCCACTGCTGAAGTCGTCAGAGGCAATTCCGGATTGTTCATTAATATCTTTTACTAAGATGCTGAAAGTTTCTTCGTCGTATAAGCCGCATGGATCAGTTGCCCGGACTGTAACAAAATAAGTGCCAGCGTCATTACTGTTGGGCTCAAGATGCAGCAGGGCGTTTCCGTCGCCATAGTCGTTGAAATCAGCAAATACCGGCAGGTTTTGGGCGATGATAACCACAGCCTGTCCGCATGGATCATAGACATGAATGTTGACGTCAAGAACCGCATTTATGAGCATATTCTGATCGCCTATTGTCTCCAGGATGGGCGGTAGTTCGGTGCCTGAATCTTCGGGTACTACAGGTGAATCTGTATTAAAGAAATAATCGACATTACAGGTAAATGCCGGCGAGCTGGAATCAGTTGCATTTCCGGCGAATGGGCCTACTGAGGTGACGTTCAGATTATGAGTAAATGTAACTGTTTGGATCCAGTTGTTACCATCATTTGAATACCACTGTGTCCACTGGTTGCCTTCTCGCTTGATTTTCATCCAGATCGGATCGGCGTCTGTATTAGTTGGGCTGATAGCTGAATTAAGGCGAGTCGAAGGGGTAAGGTCGATGAAGCTTGCGACGTAGTTTATGATCTGGCCGTTCTTGTAATTAAAATCGAACCGCAGGAAATTATTTACATCTTCTTGTATAAAAACACCTTCTATCTGGTATGTTTGAGTCAGAAGTGATTCGAATTTCACCTCGACCTCGAAGTTAACGTTATTAGCGTCCTGCATTATTCTAACGGCCCTGTTACCTTCATCCCAAGGATCGTGATCAACACCAGCAGGTACAAATAATTGCAGCCATGCGTCGGTCGAGCCTGCTCCTATAAAACCATAATTACAATCACCGACGTGGTCAACGAAAGTCCATAAATTAGTGTCAAGAGTCATAGTATCGAAGTCATCCGAGACGATGCCTGAAATATCCGGCCCGGTTGTCTGGAACGTTCTGTCCGAAGTGCTCGAAATAACACCGTTACCATCTTCTGAAGTTATCATGTAATGATAAAGGGTATTAGGCGTTAAATTTTTCAAAGTGATATTGTGATCTGTGACTAAAACAGCATTGGCTTCACTGTCTGTGTAGCTGCTTGAAAGCCCGTAGCTGATATTTGAGTCACTTGGCTGGTTAGTATTCCAACTTATAGTGGCATTGGTGTCGTTAACTTCAACGTTGATATTTTTAATACCAATAGGAGTGATTGTTACTTTTCCAAAGCTGACGTCCGACTGGTGCGTGATAAGCATCATTCCGCCGTCGCATGGATCATTGATTCCACCCTGGCCAATGACGTCCCAGTTATTTGGTTCGGCTGTGCCATCGGGCCAGACTTTCATGCTATAGTATGAGCCTTGGCCCTGAACGCTTTCAACCCTGCATCTATACCAATATTTCATTCCTGTGCTGATGCTCATACTTTTGCTGGCGAGTATTCCTCCGCCATTTCCATAGATCTCCAAGCCGCCGGGGCGATACCATGTAATAGCGCCGAGCGGAAACCATCCTGATTTTGGCTGCCAGCCTGAAACGGGGTCGTCTGTGTGCCCATGCCAACCGAATAAGACTCCTACTCCGCCACCGCTCATTGTGTGAATCGTGACAGGTACGAGCACATCATAATCGGTCCATGTAACATCTCCCATACCTATTAATCTGTCATAGCCGGGTACTATTGTTCGCACAGAATTACCTTCGATGGCCCAGTTACCATCTATGATCTGTGCCAGATCGGATATTTTCGAAGTCTGGTTCCAATCTGCTGTGTAGGGAAGTGCCCAGGTATTAGGACTATTAAAATCAACGGTTATGTTTTTTGTTGTAGTATCGCTGTTACTGTCAACAGCGGTGATAACTACAAGGTTGTTGCCATCCTGAAGGGCATCCCAGGCGATGTCGATATTGAAGTCACCTGTTGATTTCAAGCGTCGGCCGTCCGGTCCCATAGATAAAGAAATGTTAGGTTCACCGTTCAAAGAATATTTTAGTGAGCTTATGCTATAGGGACCTGAAACGTCACCTAATATATTAATATAATCCTGTGGTTTGCCCAGATGGCCGAATTGCTGGTCGTTTCCATCCCAGACTTCGATAATTGGCTGAGCATAAGCCGAGGTTAATATTAAAGAAAAAAGTATTATCGCAGGTGTGAGTGAAATTTTCATCTATTTTCCTTTCAACTTATATTGCTATATATAAGGACTATCCAGCTTTGCCTGAATAAAACGCTTCCGGAGCATAAAATAATGCACGAATTTAGTGAGGGGGATCCTTCCTCCTGAATCACACTACTGTAATAACGAAATTCTATACTTCTCAAAACTCAAAGTCAAGGTGAATAACCCTGATTTTGGCTTAATATTACGGAATCCCCGCCTTAAAACAGTGATTTATATGAAATGTTGTAGAGGCCTTTTAATCTATTTTTATGCCTCTGTGTTTTTCGGATTGAATGCCGCGATAAAAGGCAGTTCTCTGAATTGCCCATTATAGTCCAGGCCGTAACCGATCAGGAAATCGTCAGGGACGTCGAAGCCTTTGAAATCAACATATATTTGCTCGTTGTGCTCGATTTGTTTTTCGAGCAGAGCACAGATTTTTATGCTATTAGGATTGTGGCAATTTACCGTTTCGCTGATGTGTTTTAGAGTTCTGCCGCTGTCATAAATATCGTCAATAATAAGAACATCTGAGTCGCTAAGATTCTCAGCAATGTTTTCTGCTTCTACATCGCCGTTTGATACTGTGCCGTTATAACTTTTGGTCTTAATGTAATGTAGTTTGAATTTGGGGTCATTAATAATAGCAAACAGGTCATCGGTAAATTGCTTTGCGCCATTTAGAATTACAATCACATCCACACGTGAGACTTGTAAATATGTTTTGGTAATTTTTTCTGCGAGTTCCCGGATACGAGTGTAAAGTTGCTCTTGGCTAATGAGGATTTGCCCGGTATCTAATACATTGTCCAGATGATCCATTGCTTTATCCTGTTTGGATTAATCAGCTTTGGCAACTTTGATCTCTTGATCTTCAGTTGCTGTTGCGACAATGGTATCTTCCTGTTTTTTAGGCTTTTCTGCAACTATTAAATTCTTTGCTTTTGGAAATGTATAAGTTGCATGCTGATTATTTAGAGCTTCTCCGAATTGGAGCATAACCTGATTGCCTTGCTTTGTTATCAACAAAGGCTTTATGAATAAATTAGCGATTTTTGCCTTGAATTTGCTGTAAAATCCCTCTTTAGAGCCGGTAGAGCCAAGAGAGGCGATCTCAATTTCCATTCTGGGCTCTGTAGAATTGTCGGCTTTGAATTTTAGAGTATTGACCCTGGCGACCTGTTGGTCAAAGCGATTTTCGAAGAGGTATTTTCCTTTTTTGCATTCAACACTGTATAGGCCGATTGTAATTGGGCTTTTATTTTGAGCTTCGTTGAACTTGATCTCAACGCTGGTTACTTTTTTCACGCCCTTAACTATTTTGCCTTTCACTTTCATGCTGCCTTGGCCTAAGCCTTCGAACTTGATGTATTCGATCATATTGGCGAGTGTTTTGCCGTGTTTAATTTCTTTCAGGCCGGATAGTATCGTTTTCTTTGTGTCAAAAATATTCTTATGGTGACCGCTACCCCACATTTGGAAATTGCAAACCGTAGTGAATTTTCCTCTTTTGATACTGGTATTACATGAGGTTATGCGAACTCTCTGTTGATTATCCTCATCTACTATGCTTTCGACCGGTATAGGCGAAACGATAGGGACAAAGTACATGAAGGCTTCAACAGGATTCCCGAGGGGATTATCACTTTCAACGTCTATGCAAATAGTAGGGCCGGTCTCAAGGGGTCCTTTATTTTGAGTTGGCGAATCTTCATTGTCGGCCATTACCCGGCAGGCAAGTACCAATACCATAATCAAACAGATTGATAGTAAATTCCTGGTGAACATGACTAAGTTATCGGCCCCCATTTAGAATAGCTTAAACCTTAATATGTATTATAATCCGAATGTCTTTGTTTTTATGTTAGAAAAATGTTATTTTTTTCATGGAATGCTTTGGGCTGCTTAGAATAAGAGCTTTTTCGGACGGACGGATGAAGTTTTTTCGTTATATGGCTTGCTATTTTTAGGCATTTTTATGCTGCAGGAACGACTCAAGGATTTCAGCTGCGGCGATAGCGTCTATCGGTTTATTCCTGGCGGATTTTTTAGTTTCAATAGAAGCCATTTTTTCTTTTGCCGCGAAGGAGCTTAATCTTTCGTCAAAAAAATGGATTGGCAAATCAACTTTTTCCTGAAGGTGTTTAGCGAATTTCTCGACCAGTTCGGCTTGATGTCCTTTAGTGCCGTCCATATTCAAAGGCAAACCAATTACAACTGCCTCGATCTTCTGTTCGTTTATAATGTCAATGATCTGCGGCAAGGTGGCTTCGGGTTTATCGAGAACAGCCAGCGGCGAGCAGATTATTTCCCGCGGGTCGCATACCGCCAAGCCTATGCGTTTTGTCCCATGATCTATTGCCAGGTACTTCATGTTAAAGGAACTTATCCCCTGTATTCTTTTCAATAATGGCAAGGAACTCTTTTAATCGCTGTGTTTCGTTAATTGGACAGATCAAAGTAGCGTCCTGACTATGTGCCACCAGCATATTATCAAGGCCTATAGCAGCAATGAGATGGCCTTTCTCTTCTGTGACGAAGATCGAGTCCTTGCATTCGAGAATCTCATTATGGCCTGCGACGATTATATTATTATCGTCGTCCGAGTTGATAATGTCAGCTAAGGCTGCGAATGAGCCCATGTCCTGCCACTGACAATCGAGCATTATAGCGTTTACCTTTTTGGCTTTCTCCATGACCGCAAAGTCAATGCTGATCTTGGGCAACTTAACGAACCATTCCTGTAGAGTGGCGATCTGGTTTGGTCCATCCCAGTCATTCTTGATTTTTTGTAAGGGCTTAACCGACTCGGGCAGATGTTCAGCAAGTTCAGTCAGAATAGTTTTTGCTTTCCAGACGAACATACCCGAATTCCAGAAGTAACCGCCTTCATCGAGGTATTTTTTCGCTGTATTAAGGTCAGGTTTTTCGCTGAAAGCCTCTACTTTATAAACCGGATTTTTAGAGCCTTGCTGTTCCTGTGGATTTGCACATTTAATATATCCAAGCTGAGTGCTCGGGAATGTCGGCTTTATGCCGTAAGTTACCAGCTGCTCAGGATTGTTATTAACGAAGGTTAGGGCATCAGTAAGTGCGGTTTGGAGAGTTTCGTCCGGCTTGATTATCTGGTCGGCGGTTACGATGGCCATTGTAGCGTCGGCGTCAAACTTGGTTAATACTGTTGCGGCTAAACCTATCGCACTTGAAGTATCTCTTACCGCAGGCTCTGGTATAATGTTCTGAGGCGGTATCTGCGATACGGTTTTGCGCACGGTATCCACATACTCGGCATTTGTCAGGACGATGATATTTCTTATGTCGAATATAGGCATCAGCCTTTCGACACACTGTTCGAGCAGAGTGTGGCCTTCGAGAAGTTTGAGTACCTGTTTGGGCCTTTTCTTCCTTGATAACGGCCATAAACGCTTACCTGTTCCGCCCGCCATTACAACCGCATAATTCATAATTGACCTCCGTTTAAGTTCCAGGTGGTATTATATTAAATAAGGAATTTGTCGTCCAGCTTTGTGAACGGCTCGATCTGCTGAGCCATCTGCTCAAATCCTTCTCTGCCCATGAGTGCAAACGTAGCTTCTTTGCCGAGTTCGACTGCAGGCTGGTCATAAGTATTAATGTTGAAAAGGGCACCTGCTATAGAAGTCGTGACCTCGAACATGTATATGAACTGGCCTATAGCATAAGGAGTAACCTTGTCAAAATGTACTGTAAGGCAAGGCCTTTCATCCTTTAGCATAGCGTATTCGGTCGCGAGTTTTTCGGCATTGAGCAGCTTGGATAAATCCTGGCCTGACAGGTATCCGAGTTCCGGGGCACTTTCCGGTGCAGAGCCGATAGGCAGCTTTTTGCCGAAATCATTGACCTGCAGGAAGGTGTATATCTTATCGTTCGGGCCTTCTCTATAGAGCTGGACCTGGCTGTGCTGATCGGTAGTGCCGAGTGCCTTGATAGGTGTCGGGCCGACATTAACGATATTGCCCTGGAGGTCCTTACTCTTGCCGAGGCTCTCTGCCCAAAGCTGGCGATACCAATCGGACAGATCCTTGAGAGCATAGCAGTATGGCATCATTACAGAGCCGCGTTTGCCGTTGTTGTAATAGTGCCAGTTAATTGCGGCATTAATGGCAGCCGGGTTCTTGAAGAAGTCTGTCTCGCTTACGGTTTTATCCATGTCCCTGGCGCCAGCGAGAAGATCATCAATATCAATTCCGCAAACAGCAGCACTTAAAAGACCAACTGCGCTTAATACACTAAATCGTCCGCCGACTCCATCCGGCACTTCAAGACTTGTCAGATTCGCTTCGTTAGCTATTGTTCTGAGTGTGCCCTGTGCCGGATCGGTTGTAGCTATAACTTGATTCTTAAATCCTTCCGGCCCGAGTTTCTCTAACAGTAACTCACGAAGGATCAGGAACTGACTTGCCGTTTCAGCGGTTCTGCCTGATTTGCTGATGACGTTAATGATGGTCTTGTCGAGCTTATCAGAAATCCAGTCAAGGAAAGATGAGAGCTGGGCAGGATCGACGTTATCGAAGACAAAAAGTCTCGGGCCTTTACGCTGAGCCTGATCGATGTTGTACATATATGGATTCAATGCTGTTTGCATCGAGATATTCCCAAGTGCTGAACCGCCAATGCCCAGAACGACGAAGTTTTCACAATCCTTGCATAGTCGAGCTGCGGCTTTTACCTTCTCCAAGGTCTGGTCGTTATAAGGCAGATCCCTGTAAGGGGTTTTGCCGTCTTTTCTTTCCTGGTTGACCAGATTTATGATAGGGGTAGTTTTTTGCGCTAATTCTTTTAGTTGATCATCGCTGATGCCATGCTCTGCGCCAATAACATCCGCGGTTACATTCTTGTAATACAACTTGATCTGTTCCGGCATTTTCTTCTCCTGTGTAAGGTGTTTAAATATCTATAGTTTCCAGGTTGGCATATTTTAACAGCAGCGTTTTCGTTTGACCAGTATTGAATTTGACGGTTACCGTACTGTTTTCGCCGAGTTCAAGATATTGCTTGATCCTGCCGAGCCCGAATTTCTTGTGTCTTATAAGCTGATTGGGATAGAAGGGGCAATCCTGTGGTTCATCGTAGCTGTAGTCGTCATCTTCCTGCTGTAGTTCAGGATTCTGTGATGATTTTGGCAGGCTGATACCAAGTTCATATAGAAATTGCGAGGGTATTGTCCTCATGAGCTGGCCACGAAATGTGCGGTATCTCGCATAGCTGATGCTGAGCCGTGATTTGGCCCTTGTGATACCTACGAAAAATAAGCGGCGTTCCTCTTCAAGCTCATCTTCATTGTCAGCGCTGCGTTCGTGCGGCAGTAAGCCTTCTTCGAGGCCGATGATAAAGACATTATCAAATTCAAGCCCCTTGGCCGCGTGCATCGTCATAAGTGAGACACGGTCAACGCTGCTGTCATAAGCGTCGGCATCACTGAACAAAGCTATCTGTTGGAGGTAGTCTGTTAAACTGGGCTCTTCTGTATTTTTGTCGTATATAGCAGCAGCACTTATAAGTGCGTTTATATTATCAATAGCATCTTTTTCCGAAGCCTGTTTTAAGGCAGCTTCCAAACCTGATTCGGCAAATAATTTTTCGATCAGAGGTTCTACCGGGCCGGCTATATCTTTCATTAAGCCGTTGATCATATCCGCGAAAACTTTGACTTTTGCTTTTGGGCCGTTGCCGAGAGTTGCAATCCTATCAGCTCTTTTCAGGGCCTGGTAAGTTGAAATATTATTTTCTTTTGCATAAGCCTGTATTCTGCCTATGGTAGTTTTACCAATTCCGCGGGCGGGTGTATTGATAATTCGCAGCAGGGCGGTTTCGTCAGAGGAATTAGCAAGCACCTTGAGATAGGCGAGCATGTCACGAATTTCTTTACGGTTGTAGAATTCTACACCTCGAACTATTTGATATGGGATTTTTGCTTTTATGAAAGCCTCTTCGAGTGGCCTGGAGGCAGCGTTAATTCTATAGAATATGGCAATTTTATTAGCAGAGACACCATTGCTAATCAATTCATTTATTTTTGATGCGATATTGTTTGCTTCGTTGTTTTCATCTTCACAAGCCATAATTTCTACATCTTGGCCGGGCTGCCTTGTCGCTATAAGTGTTTTTTCTTTTCTGCCGGTATTGGCAGCGATAAGTTTATCAGCAACTTCGAGAATATTTGGCGTGCTTCTGAAGTTTTCCTGCAGCTTTACGACTACCGCATTGGGCCAATCCTTTTCAAAGGCCAAAATATTTGATATGTCGGCTCCTCGCCAGCGGTATATCGACTGGTCTGGGTCACCTGTTACGCAGATATTACCGTGGTCACGGGCTAAAGCTTTAGCTATTCGATACTGAGCGTGGTTGGTGTCCTGGTACTCATCTATAAGGACGTATTTGAAATGCTCATTAAGTTGATGACGGGTGTCGTCATTGCGTTCGAGCAGAAAGGCCGCTTGCATCAGCAAATCGTCAAAGTCAACAGCGTTATTATCTGTGAGTATCTGCTGATACTTTTTGTATATCTTGGCCAATGCGTTACTGAAAAAATCGTCAGCCAGTTCTTCGAAAGCCTCTGGCTCCATTAGCTTGTTCTTTAATGTTGAGACAGCTTCACACATTTTGGCAGGGGAGAAGTTACTTGTTTCGAGCATGCAGTCCTTAATCGCATGTTTCATACAGGTTCGCTGCTCAGCATCACTGTATATGCTGAAGTTTGGCTTGATAGAGGTTTTATCAGCGTATCTTCTAAGCAGGCGTACGCATAGTGAATGGAACGTACTTATATGAGCACCTGCTGAAGCTCCGAGCAGGGCGGCTCTTTCGCGCATTTCGTTTGCGGCTTTGTTCGTAAAGGTTATCGCGCAGATATTATAAGGTTTAATGCCTGAGTCTATCAGTGCGGCTATCCTATAAGTGATGACCCTGGTCTTACCGCTGCCTGGGCCTGCTATCACAAGTATCGGGCCGTCTTTGTGAAAAACAGCTTTTTTTTGAGATTCAGTTAACTGGGCTTGTATATTGTTTTGCATGATCAGGGGTGTAAATTGATTTACTTTTGTTGTTTCTGTTGTTCTTCTATGTATGGTAGCGCTTGTTTTTTTAATTTTTCCATCAGTTTAGGTCTTTCAAGTTTGATCCTTGCTGATAAACTTTCTCTTAATGTTATGTCATAATATGGATCGTTAAAAAAGTCCATGAGAGCGAAAAATTGCAGTTTATCAAAGCTTGGCAGGCCGATCCTGTATTCTTCGTCCTCATACGATGTCATATAAATTTGCCATATTTCCTTAGCCATTGCTTCTCGTGCTAAGGCTTCGTCATCCTCATTCATTGAATACTGAAAAAAGCTTTCCTTAAGCATTGGCAATATCATTTTTTGAGCACTATAAATATCAAGGTTGGGAATTTCTTTGCGTATTTCATTGATAATATATATATCAAGAGAGACCTTTAAATCCTGACGATCAGGATATAATTTTCGAAGTTTCAAGTATGTTCGCAGGGCTAATTTACGGTGACCAGCTAAATAAAATTCTTGCACCGCCCATCCCATTCTGTTGCGGTGACCATCCAGCATTGATTGAAAAGTACCTTTGCTCTTGCCTTTATATTTTTCAGCAGCTTTTCTGACGAATTTATCATAGACCTCATACATTCGAAAGTCTGGTCTTTGATAAACTGTTTTATTGAGCATAGGATTTAGATCCGGCCTAAGATCAGCTTGTTCTTTGTCATAAGGTTTTTCATAAACAAACAATCGACCGTTTCTCAAGAGGTTTTGCAAGCTATGATTCACGATACGGTCTGTATTTGCTTCTTTCACATTAAATTTTTCTTTTGACCCGAGTCTTAATCCCTTAGTAGCCCAGTAAAGAGCGTGTGTGTCCGGGTGACGCCAATCCAAGGGGTGTTGATAATTCGGGTCTTCGAAATCCACGGGCCCATATGTTTTATTCAATTCCTGCATTAGTTCCGGCTCTAACTTCCACTCATCACGAAGCTGATGTGCCTTGGCAAAAATGTCGAACTTTTCAAGTGTTTCAGTCCCCCTATACAGGTTGATGATATGATAACAGTCCTTTTTAAACTTGAGGGGAGTTTGTCTAAGAGCCAGGTAATTTCTTACTAATTTATTGTCGTTCGCAAATATTTTGTCTGTTTTTACCAGTTCATCTATAAATTCGACTATATTAGGATCAGTTTTAATTTCCTTGATTGTCTTGGGAGATTTAGCAAGAGACTCAAAGAAATCTTCATCTGCCGGGCCTAATAGCGGTTCCATTGCCTCAATTAGTTGCAATTTATAATAAATGTGAGCATCGTCTGATATCGCCCCTATTTTGTGTTGAAAAATCCTGGCCAACTCACGATAAAGATTAATGTCATGTGGATTTAAAGGGATACCCCGATCCCTTAATAGCTCGTATCCGTTTTTAACCCACCGCCACCGTTGTTCCGGGTTAGAGGCGGGGATAGTAACTGAAATGTTGTAAGCCATGTTCCATGCGTGAAATTCCCAGACCCCACTGAATCTTGGCTGGAGCATAACGATCCAATCCGCTATTTGTTTGGCATCGTGGAATTGTCCTCTTTCTTTACAATTATCAGCCTTGATCCACAAGACATCAACGATCAATCCTCGAAATGCCCCCATAGCCACAGTTGCAAACGCTAGAGACGGCGGAGCATTCTCGAGCGGCTCTTCAATCACCAGATTCATTTCCTTGCGTTGGGAATTTATGTAATCCAACTGACTGCCAGCGGTGTAGATCAGTGCAATTGAACAGATAACTGCTGCTAAGAAGATAATTTTATCACGCGTTTTCAACAAAAAACCTCAATTTATATTCATGTTAAATAGCAGGCTATGCTATTATTTTTGCTATCTCTCGGAACTTGAAAATTACAAGCGACAACAATAATACAATTAGTGATTTTACCAAAACCATGGCAACAAAAACATTACCTAAAAGTTTCCATGTAATCAATCTGCCTCCTATAAGAAAATCGGATGTGCTGTTCAGATCGAACCTGGGTATTAATTTTACTAAGAATGCAATTGTGTAGTCATATATGAAATGACTAATAGAAGACAGTTCAATTGCTGACAGCAAGAATCCACTGATGTGCGATAAGAGGAGCATCACAAAACACGCTAATAATGCTATGGGAAATGACAGGATGCTTGAGGTTAAAATTCCGAAGCAAGCGAGGAAGATCAGCCGTAAAAATAAAAGCAATACTGCTTTGATATAGTTAGATGTATAGCTACCTGCTTTATACAATACTTCCAGACCATCTTCCGGAGGAAAGATTACGACAGTATTATTGATCGGATGATTAATAAATTCTATTCCAAGATATCCATCCTCTGCTACTGCATCACCCGGTATTTCCAATTCATGGAATGTTCTTATTAGATCTTTTCTTTCGAAAATATAGACCCTGCCTTTGTCTTCAGGGAGTTCTGGAAATTTGCGAAGGTCTCCAACTATCCATTTGCTGTAGATATTTAAGTCAACTGGATTTACTGACACGTCGTATTTGAATTTAACAAATACACTTTGGTTGG
>JANQHJ010000014.1 GCA_028282745.1 Sedimentisphaerales bacterium
TTTACCGCAGATCGGGCTAAATACGCACATGTGGCCGAGCCCGCCCATCCACTGGCCGATGGCACATTCAAAGTTATCGACGAATGTTTTGCCGAAATCGTTTTGATACCATTCGTCGAAAACGGCACATAGGAAATCACCGTAGTCATCGGCGTTGACTGACCAGTCGGTGACTATTGAATATTCGCTGCCCGGCTGGGCCATGGGATGATCCGGTGTTGGATTTTCGATCTCGCCCCAGAAAGGAGGGGCGACAGTTTCGAATGGTTTTACCTCGACGACGGGAGTAAATTGTATTACGCGAGGATTAATTTCGTCACGAATGAATCTGTAAACTTTCAAAGGGTGTCTGACGTTATCACGGTTAACGGTGACAAGAGCATTGAAAGGTATATCGTATTTTTTCAACAACTCGACGGCATTCATTACTTTGTCGAAGGTGAAGTTACCGGCTTTGTCGAGTCGGTGAATGTCGTGCAGTTCCTTAGGGCCGTCGATGCTCAGGCCGACGAGGAAATTGTTTTTCTTCAGGAACTCGCACCAGCTCTCGTCCAGCAGGACACCGTTGGTCTGGAGGTCGTTTTCAATATTTTTGCTTGGTTCGGAGTATTTTTTCTCGATAGCGACGATCTTTTCGAAGAAATCTATGCCAAGCAGTGCCGGTTCGCCGCCCTGCCATGTGAAAACTATGTTCTCGGCAGTTTGGCCCTGGATATATTGCTTAATGAAATTCTCGAGCACTTCATCGGACATTTGCCATTTGTTGACGGCCTGGAGCAGGTTCTCCTTGTGCAGGTAGAAGCAATATGAGCAGTTGAGATTGCAGAGCGGGCCGATGGGCTTGGCCATTACATGGAAACGAGAGGTTAAAGATGGTTCGGTATTGTTATTCATACTTTTACCAAATTTAGAGCTATTTTGCGCCGAAGCTGTTTAAAGTCATATCCATAGTAGTGTTTTTGGCAAGTTTATACAATATTATACTCGAAGCCGGGGGCATGATCGGCAGATAAAAAACTGTAAAAAAAGGGCTTGCAAGGGGAGAAAGAGTTTCTATAATCTAAGGCTTGATGTGCGGGCGTAGCTCAGCGGTAGAGCGTCACGTTGCCAACGTGAATGTCGTGAGTTCAAATCTCATCGCCCGCTTTGATTAGTGAATAGTTGTTAGTTAATAGTCGTTAGATTGATGAAAAAGGGATTTTTTAATAAATTTACTATTCACTACTCACTAACGACTAATAACTATGATAGTACCAGTGAGATACCGGCTAACAGGTAGTTTGGCGTTGGTCGCTGGTATGTAAAACTAAAACGTTTGGCTTTGGGCGGTTGACGCCTTTAAGCCTTTTTTATTTGTTTTCAGCTACAGAGAGTATAGAGCCTAAAAACCCGAGACCAAAGACAATAGACTGACAAGATAACTTTTTAGACAGGATAACAGGATTCACAGGATAGTTTTTTAGCCACAGAGGGCACAGAGAACACAGAGATATAAAAAAATAATATAGATAACAATGAGGAGTTGTCAATTATGGCAGACGAAAAAGATCAGGCCGAGATGAACGAGCAGTCTCGTGAGGGACACCAAACGGCGGAACAGGAAGAAATTAAGAATGTCGTTACTATCGAGGATGTAGGTCCTTGTAAAAAGAAAGTAACGGTTGAGATACTGCCTGAGAAGATCGCACAGGTTGTCGATAATCAGTACGACCAAATCCGCAAGGACGCCGATGTGCCGGGCTTTAGGAAAGGCCGAGCTCCCCGCCGTCTTCTGGAGAAGAGATTCGGCAAGGATATCGCCACTCAGGTGAAGCTGACACTGCTGGCTGAATCGAGCGACGCAGCTATTAAGGATAATGAGTTGGATATTCTCGGTGAGCCTGATGTCGATCATGAGAAGATCGAAATCCCTGAGGAAGGTTCATTGAAGTATGATTTCGAGGTCGAGGTCAGGCCTGAGTTCGAACTGCCTAATACAGAAGGTATTCCTATCGAGAGACAAAAGCTGGTTGTTGATGACGAACAGGTTGAGGCTGAGCTTGAGCAGCTTTGCCGGCTGTCCGGGACATGGACACCTCGTAAAGAGGATGAGACTGTCGAGCCTGAGGATCAGATAATCGCCGACGCTTCTTTAAAGGTCGAGGATGTGAATGAGGCTGAGAAGCTTAATAATATAGAGGTTTATGTAAGGCCTAACGGTTTTGTCGGGTCGGTGCCGGTAGAGAATCTAGACGAGGTGCTCAAGGGAGCAAAGGCCGGCGATAAGAAGCAAACGACTATCGATATTCCCAAGACTTTCTTTAGAGAAGAGTACCGCGGTAAGAAGATCGATGTCGAGATCGAAGTCAAGGACATCAAGTATTTAAAGCCAGTCGAGCTTAACGAGTCTGTGCTGGCACAGTATGGTGTCAAAGATGAAGACGAGCTCAAGGAGAGAATCAAGACCAGCCTAGAAGCAAGACAGGAGAGACAGGTGCGAGTCGGGATGGTCGAGCAGGTATATAAGTATATGAATGATAATACCGACTTCGAACTGCCGACCGATGTGACCGCTAATTACGCATCGAATCTGCTTCGCAGGCAGTATGCCAACCTGATCAGCCGCGGGCTGCCGAAAGAGAAAGTGCAGGAGCAGATGGAAACGCTGCAGGCAGGCAGTGAAGAGGAAGCAAAGCAGCAGCTTAAGAGCTACTTTATTATGGATAAGCTGGCAGAAAAGCTCGAAATCGAAGTTAGCAACGATGAGCTTAACGGGCAGATCGCAACTTTGGCTATCCAGCAGAATCAGCGGCCTGAAAGGCTCCGCAATGATATGGAGAGGAACGGCTCACTTGAGCAGTTCCGTCAGCAGGTAAGAGACGAAAAGGCTGTCGAAAAGCTGCTGGAATCGGCGAAAATTACCGAGGTCGAGCCCAAGAAACCGGCTAAAAAATCGGTTAAAAAGACTAAGAAAGCCGCGGCTAAAGAGGATAAGCCTAAAAAGGCCGCTAAAAAGACTAAAAAAGCTACAAAGAAAACAGCTAAAAAGAAAACTTCGGCCGATAAAAGTAGTACAAAAAAGAGCAAAAAGGCGACTAAAAAGAAAACTGACAAGTAAAAATACCCGATATAAATCCTAAGTCGGGCTAAGCGTGTAGCCTAATTATTATAGTATCGGTGTTTTTGTTGATGTTTTATTGAATGGAAGGGACTTTAAATGCTCGAGTACCCATCAGGTAATATTATTGAGCCTCAGCCCCAGGCGGCGGTTGAGCAATATGTGAATTCTCATCTGCAGACTCGCAGTCAATATCAGCGGACGCGTGAAATGACGCTGGATGATATGCTGCTCGATAACAGGATCGTGTTTCTGATTGGCGAAATTAATTATGCCCGGGCCGCTGAGGTCATTATGAAATTACTGTACCTTGACAACATCAAGCGGGCCAGTGAAATCAATTTGTATATCAATTCACCGGGCGGAAGCGTTGACGATACTATGGCTATCTATGATACGATGCGATTTTTGGGTTCGCCGGTCGCTACTTATTGTATCGGTAGAGCACAGTCCGGCGGTGCCGTGATATTGGCAGCCGGTGCCGAGGGCAAACGCCACGCCCTGCCGCATGCAAAGATAATGCTGCATCAGCCCTGGGGCGGAGTGACAGGTCAGGCTGCGGATATTAAAATTCAGGCGGAAGAAATTCTTAAAGCTAAAGAGACTATCAATAAGATACTTGCCAGGCATTCTGGGCTGCCGATCGAAAAAATCCAGGCTGAGACCGAACGCGACAGGTATATGACCGCGGATGAGGCTAAGGAGTATGGGCTGATCGACGAAGTACTGCATGAAGAAGATGAGCCTAAAAAAGAGGTGAGTGAAGATAACGAAAATTAAACCCAATTGACAGGGATAATCAAAATGACCGCAAGTAACAACCTTGTACCAATAGTAATAGAGAAAAGTGGAAGAGCCGAGCGAGCTTATGATATTTATTCGCGTCTATTGAAAGACAGGATAATTTTCCTGGGCGGGCCGGTAACAGATGACGTCGCCAACCTGATAGTTGCCCAGATGCTGTTTTTGAGCAATGAAGACAGCAAGGCTGATATCCATTTTTATATTAACTCGCCGGGCGGAGCAATTACGGCTGGTTTGGCGATTTATGATACGATGCAGTTCTTACGCTGTGACGTTGCGACCTATTGCGTCGGACAGGCTGCGAGCATGGGTGCGGTTTTATTGGCGGGCGGTCACAGCAAAAAACGCTTCTTACTAAATAACAGCCGTGTTCTTCTGCATCAGCCTTTGATCTCAGGCGTTCTGCAGGGCCCGGCAACAGATCTCGATATCGAGGCCAAAGAAATATTGCGACTTCGCGAAAGACTGTATAAAATACTCTCTGACCATTCAGGTCAGGATCCTGAGAAGATCGAGAAAGACTGCGACAGGAATCTATGGCTCAATGCCGAAGAAGCTATCAACTACGGCCTGGTCGATAGAATCCTGCAAAAGGCACCGGAAATTATCGGTGACCATAAGCAGGAGCAGGAAGATGAAGAATAACGAGTTCCGAATGACGAAGTAGTTGAAATGGATTTTGTTTAATCGAGGGAGCGAACGTGAAAACGACTCTATATTGTCTTATCGCACTTCTATTAGTTCTGTCCGGCTGTGGTGACGGCGGTCATGTTAAAGGCCTTGAAGATGAAAACTTCAAAACCAAGCAGCAACATGACCAGATGAAGCTGGAGCTTGAAAAAGCCCAGCAGCATAACAAAATGCTCCAGATTCAGGTCAAAACCCTAACTACCCTCAAGGGAC
>JANQHJ010000107.1 GCA_028282745.1 Sedimentisphaerales bacterium
ATATCTGCTCACAGGCTTATGACATCGTCGTAAACGGCTCAGAGATCGGCGGCGGAAGTATTCGTATCCATCAGCCTGAAACACAGGCCAAGGTCTTCAAGCTGCTCAATATTTCCGACCAACAGGCTAAGGACCGGTTCGGATTCTTCCTCAAGGCACTTGAGTACGGCGCTCCCCCGCACGGCGGTATCGCCTTAGGGCTTGACAGAATGATAATGCTGTTGACCGGTACAGAAAATATTCGTGACGTTATACCGTTCCCGAAAACCCAAAAGGGACAGTGTCTTATGACCAACGCTCCGAGCGATGTCGATCAGAAGCAGCTTAACGAACTGAATCTGAGAATGCAGAGGCATTCGCACCCGGCCGAGGAAAATAAAGAGGCTTAAACTATTTTGAAATTCGAGCTTCGGATTTGTTCTGAATTATGGCGCGAAGGATAACCAGAATATACCACAGAATATTGGTGTTTCTGCACCTCTCACCGCTGTCGTTGGCAAGAAAATGTGGGCTGGCCTTCGTTCTTGCCGTTGGACTGGTGCTCATCCTTGCCTTGTTCATACCGTACGTCTGGATGAACCAGCTATCCAAGAACGCTTTCATCTTCGCCGGAAGGGCCCAGTACGAAAATCTGCTAATGAACCACCTCCAGACCGAAACCGGCACCAAGTCAAATTTTCCTCCGCTTACACGAGCCGGCAAACAGCCGGATGCAAACGAACCGCCCGGTATCCTTTGGATTTACTATAAAGGCGACAAACAACCTGATTTTGAGCAGCTTACAAAAAACCAGTACCGGATGATAAAAAAACTTGTTAAGCAGAATCAGGATGATGAAGTTACTTTTGTTGACCATAATGGAATTACCTATAGCGATTATGTAAAGATATGCCGTGCACAGCAAAGTTGTCTCGAATGTCATAATGAGCATGGAGGTATTACTCCATTTAAAAGTAAGGAATTAATTGGGGCAGCTGTCATCAGCCGCCCGGCTAATGAGCTGAATCTTACAGAGACAAAGCTTGGCAATATGATCTGGATAATTTTTGCCGGCCTCATTGCTGCTACCGGTGCTATTGTGGCATTCTACTGGATAACCCAGCGGGTTATCATTCGCCCCGTCAGACAGCTTCGAGCAATGGCAAACAATGTCGCCGAAGGTAATCTCGATATAAGAAGCTCCATAAACACGCAGGACGAATATGAAAAGCTCGCCGAGGCTTTCAACCACATGCTCGATAACATCCAGGACATGCAGCAAAAACTTCGTGGTGCAAACAAACAGCTCGACGAAAAGATCGCCGAACTTTCCACTCGTAACATAGAGCTGTTCAAAGCTAATAAGATCAAAGGCGAGTTCCTCGCGAATATGTCACACGAATTCCGCACACCTTTGAATTCCATTCTTGGGTTTGCTGAGATTCTAAAGGAAAAAAGCGGCGGCCCTGATAAAGAGAAAAACATCCGCTATGCCGAAAACATTGTCACCGCCGGCAAAAGTCTTCTCAACATGATCAATGACTTACTTGATTTAGCAAAAACCGAAGCCGGCAAAATGAAACTACACATAGAAAAAGGCACCGTCCGGCAATTAACTGGTGAGATTTCTTCGGTCTTTTCAGTTATGACACAGAATAAAAAGATAAAGGTCAGGGTTACACTCGATGATGAAATTCCCGTGCTGAATACCGACCTTGGCAAGGTGCGCCAGGTCCTTTATAACTTTATGAGTAACGCGGTAAAGTTTACAGGTGAAAAAGGTCGTATCGAGATCAAAGCTACAATGCTTGACGAACGCATGTTGCGAATCGCTGTGATTGATACAGGATGTGGCATTGCGGAAAAGGACCAGGAGAAAATATTTGAAAAATTCAGACAAGGCGATGGATCTCTGACTCGTGAATCAGCAGGGACTGGACTGGGACTTGCCCTTAGTAAGGAACTTGCAAACCTCCTCGCTGGCTCTGTAGGCCTCGAATCCGAACTCGATAAGGGCTCAATGTTCTGGCTTGATATACCCGTTACTATTTCCGCCCCGGAAGATGAAGAATCGCAGCAATAAACCATTTCAACTCAGCTTGACCGCATCGCTGATTTTCGTATAATAAAGCCTGCTTAAAGGAAAATATTATGCAGAGAAAATTTACAAGAGCCATATTCCCTGGTTCATTTGATCCTATTACGAACGGTCATTTGGACGTTATACAAAGAGGCATTAAACTTTTCGACGAGCTGATAGTAGCGGTAGGGCGAAGCCCCATCAAAAACGCCTTATTCACGCCCGACGAGAGAGTTGATATGATATCCGAGATCATTACTGACATGCCTCGCGTCTCGGTTGAAAGCTTTGACTGCCTGACTGTCGAATATGCTGCTAAGAAAAACGCAGACGTCATTCTTCGCGGACTCCGAAATCTCACCGATGTTCAGTACGAATTTCAGCTCGCTATGACCAACCGTGCCGTCGCCGGCGTTGAGACTGTCTTTATCATGACCAGTGAGCAATTCGGCTTTACAAATTCGACAATGATCAGAGAAGTTGCGGCTCTTGGCGGTGATGTCTCGAACCTCATACCGCAGTCTGTTTATGAGAAACTGCGTATAAAGTTGAAGAAGTAGAGCCTGCCTATGTACCGCATTCAGTTAAAAAAGCATTTCTGGGCATCTCACAGTGTGCTGCTGTCTGATGGTACTAACGAAGAGCTGCACAGTCATAACTGGGCGGTCACTGCCGAGCTTGGCTCACTCGAGCTGAACGATAAAAACATGGTAGTTGATTTCTGCTTGATCGAGCAGTCTCTAAACACAATTATCGACCCGCTCATCAATAAACAGTTGTCTCAGAACGGATATTTTGCTAAGTATGGCGAAACAGCCGAAATTTTGGCAAAGTATATTTTTGAAAAACTTGAGCTTTGTGTACAAAAGGGCGTAACACTTATCAGGATAACGGTAATGGAGCAGCCCGGCTGCTTGGCATCTTTTGACAGAAGCCAGCCATAAATGGATTCAGTAAGGCCCAATATTGGACGAATAATAAAACAACAGACCGCTGTAAGCGTAGATACTATAGCCCTATAAATTCTGCTTTTTGGGCCTGATTGTCCAAAAGTTTGTTATAATAAATAAAGTTAGTAAAAAGGACGTTAAAAAGATGTTTTGTCAGCTCTGCAAAAAGAATGAAGCTACTATACACCTGACGGAAATTACCAACGGCAAACGTGTAGAAATGCACATTTGCCAGAACTGTGCAGTCGAACAGGGCGTTGCTGTAAAAAGCCAGATATCACTCAACGAGTTGCTGAGCAGCCTTCTTGCTTCCGCTCCATCCGACGACGAAATGGGCGATCCCGCAATAGAATCTATCACCTGCCCGAACTGCTCGATGACACTCGATCAATTCCGCAAAGACGCTTTGTTGGGATGCCCGGACGACTATGAGGTCTTCGAGAGAAACCTGGCACCGCTACTTGAAAAGGCTCATGATGGCACTGTAACTCATTGCGGTAAGATCCCGTCGCATGCGCCCAGGGATACACAGCTCCAGAGCAAACTTTTATCTCTAAAGCAGCAGCTTGACTCCGCCGTAAAAGCAGAGGACTACGAATCAGCTGCAAAACTAAGGGACGAAATTACAGAAATAGAAAAATAAAGACATTTATCGAAAATGAAACTTACTGATATAAGCAATGATGTTAATGAATGGTTTAGCGGCAACGGCCCGCTCGCTGATGTTGTAATATCCAGCCGCATCCGCCTTGCACGTAATCTTGCAGGATACAAATTTCTCTCACGATGCACTGATGAGCAGAAGCGCGAGATTTTAGGCAAGCTTAAAGATACACTAACGTCTATTGACTTGGGCGAACAGGTCTTCTATATAAGCATTGACGGTGCTTCTGTACTCGACAGGAACTTACTTGTCGAAAGACATCTTATCAGCCATAATCATGCTTTTGGTAAAGGCCCGCGTGGCGCCGTCATTGCAAATGGCGAATCTTTTACCGCAATGATTAACGAAGAGGATCACCTCAGGCTGCAGGTATTAAAAGGTGGCTCACAGCTTTCATCATGCTTCAAGAAGATCA
>JANQHJ010000049.1 GCA_028282745.1 Sedimentisphaerales bacterium
TAATACCAACCACCGAACCTAAACAAATTCAAGAGTCAGTTACCGGGATAGAACAAACTACAAACAACACCGACAGGCTTTTAGATGAGATACTGGAGCAACTTAAAAAGAATCACAGGGCCGATCTCTTTACTGAGTTTTCCGGAACCAGGCTCTTTGCCGGCATACTTCAGGGAGTCGTGCCATTTTGCCTCTTGATAGCCCTGTGGTTTTTGATGGGTTCGAGCAATAATACGGAAAGCATTCTTATCGCCCTCGGCTTCGCTTTAGTGTTTCAGCTAATGGCCCTGACTTTCTTCATCATGCACAGCCATAAATAGAGCGTTATCGACTGCATTATTATTTTCGAGAAAATATGCGCAAGGAAAACATCTTAATCTGGCTTGCGTCACCATTAGGCGACGCAGTACTTTCCACCCCAGCCCTTCGCGCGATCCGCCAGCATTACAAAGACAGCAAGATTACTTTACTTGCAAATAAAGTCGTCCAGGACACTCTTACTCCTTGTGACTTCTGCGATGACTGGATCGAATATAAAAAGCAATCTCCTCTTAGGCTTGCTGCCGAATTAAAAAAGCACAATTTCGACCAGGCCGTCCTCTTTAAGAATTCTTTCGGTTCAGCTCTGACTATTTTCTTAACGGGCATCAAATCTCGCGTTGGATACTCCCGGGACAATCGTAGTTTTTTACTGACCGATGAGCTTTACCCAGCTAAACTACCCAATAGAAAGTTCAAGCCGCTCTCGATGATAGATTACTACCTGACTATAGCAACCTATCTCGGAGCCGACACCTCTGACAGGAAAATACATCTCGACATCGATCCTAATGACACAACCCAACTGCAGAAAAAACTCCCTCAACTAACCGATTCTAAGGGCCCGGTTGTCATTCTCGTACCCGGTGGTGCGTTTGGTCTAAGTAAATGCTGGCCAAGTGAAAGATTCGCTCAAACTGCTGATAATATTATAGAGCAATTCAACGCTACCGTCATTGTCTCTGTAGCTCCAAACAATATTGAAAAAAAGATCGCACAGCAAATCTGCGATACATCTAAAAACAATCTGATAAATCTTGCTGACACTCCGCTTTCGTTAGGCCAGTTAAAAGCTCTTTTCTCTAAAGCTGACCTTGTAATTACTAATGACACCGGCCCAAGACATATTGCTATCGCCCTTGATAAAAAAGTAATCACAATGTTCGGCCCTAACGATCCCCTTTGGACACTGACGGGCCACGAAAAGGAAGTCCAGATAATCGGCAGAGCCCACTGTGCACCCTGCCTAAAGCCCGAATGTTATCAGGCCGAGCATCTCTGTATGAATTCCATTTCAACTGACAGAGTAACCGAAGCGGCAAAACGACTCTTAAATGATGAAGACTATAAATCTCTCTCAGATAAACCGCAACAATTCCAGCAGCTAAGCAATGATTTCTTCATAGACACAGATTACATCGACCTCTTCCAGCAAGCCGGGCTGACCAAGATCAGCTCTATTTTTAAATTCAAACAAGGCGACAACCTCTCAAAGAAAAACCTGGCTAAATACAGAAGCAGAATGAAATTCGAGCTGGGCCGGGCACCTGTAACTTTTTTCCTAAAGCGATACAAAAAACCGCCCTTAGATGTCCAACTCGACAAATGGATTTGCAATCATGGTATCACGAGTTGCGGCCTGTTCGACACCAAGCCGACAAGAATCTTGAATGCCGCAGGTATCAATACACCCAGGATCATCGCATATGGCCAACAGATGGATCTGATCTTCGAGAACAGAAGCTTCATTATCACTGAAAAAATCCCGAATTCCAAGTCGCTTGAAGAAAAACTGCCTGAATATTTCTATTCCAGGCCCACAATTGAAAATCTTAACAAACGCCGTAAATTCATCCAAAAACTGGCTGCTCTTATCAGAACCTTCCACAATACAGGCTTTAGACATCGTGACTTATATCTCTGCCATATTTTCTGTGATGAAAATGAAAATTTTACGCTCATAGATCTGGCCAGAACCTTCAAACCGCTGCTGCTCGGCGAAAAATATCGCATTAAAGACATTGCCCAGCTATACTATTCCGCACCGGGTAATATCTTTACAAAAAAAGACAGGCTAAGATTTTATAAACACTACATAAATAATAAAAAATTAAGCGGCCTCGATGAAGAATTCATAAAAGAAGTCTTGAAGAAAGTTAAGCAGATGGCCAGGCACGATAAGAAACATAATAGGCCAAGACCTTACAAATTAAAAAAATGAAGATCGCTATCATCAATGAAAGAGTAAATGTCGAACTCGGAGGAGCCGAACGTAGTCTCTTCGAGCTTTCATCGGCCTTACGTTCTGTCAGACTGCAGGTTGATATAATCGCAGCTAAAGGAAATGCGACCTCCAAGAATATCCACTTCCTTTGTAATGACACCGCTGGCAAAAGAACGCCTTTCTCTGAATTTGAAAAAAGCGTCAAAGCCTTCCTCGGCAAAAACCAATATGATATAGTCCACAGCTTCCTTCCTATCGATTGTGCCGACATTTACCAGCCCCGCGGCGGTTCTTATCCAGAAGCTATAATTCGCAATGCTGCCAGCTACCAATCTTCGCTCACGTCGTTCTTCAAAAAAACTACATCCTTTATGAACTCCAAAAGAGCTCAGCTTCTCCGGGCTGAACGCAGAATATGTGTGGACCCAAAAGGCCCGATTGTAGCTGCCTTATCAGATTACGTAGCCGACCAGTTCAAAAGACATTATGACCTGCCACAGGACAGGTTAGCGGTAATAAGAAACGGTGTACTCACTGATAAAATACCTGACATCGTCGAAGTTGATAAATTCAGGGCCAGCCTGTTAAAACAGTTTTCACTTAAAGAAGCCGATCAGCCGGTCTTTTTCTTATTTGCAGCTCACAACTTCAGACTAAAAGGACTTGCACCGCTCATCCAGGCCATGCAGTTAGCCGCTGCCAACGAAAAGCAAAAGGCTTATCTCATTGTCGCGGGCGCCGGCCAAAAACAAAAATACCGGAAATTAGCTGTTAAATATAACATCGCAGACAGGATACTCTTCATTGATTCCGTCAAAAAGATTCATATTACAATCGCCGCATGTGATGTCGCCATCCTGCCTACCTACTATGATCCTTCCAGCCGATTTACCATAGAGGCTCTCGCTGCCCAGAAGCCAGTCATAACCACAAGGTTCAACGGTGCTACTGACCTGTTTACAAATAACAGACACGGCAAGATAATAGACATCCCGGAAAACATCCCAGCTTTAGGCAAAGCCATAAACTACTTCACTGACACCTATCACATTAATAAAGCCGCTACTGCTATCAGAAATGACCGCCTCAAGGACAACATCTCCATCAGTCGGGCCGTGCGCGAACTAACAAAGCTTTACGATGCCATTATGGAGTCTAAAAACAAATGAAATTCTTGATATTAACCATAGCAGCATACCTTTTAGGCTCAGTACCATTTGCTTATGTATTGGCAAAGGCTCATGGCAAAGATTTATATAAAATCGGTTCCGGCAATATTGGGGCTACCAACCTCGCGCGAGCCCTCGGTAAAAAGTGGGGCTATTTGTGTTTCACCCTGGACGTATGCAAAGGCCTGACACCAATGCTCATAACTCGACTTTTCATAGATTCACCACTTGACGCCGCCATACTGTCGTTATGGCTGCTCGCCGGTATAGCTGCAATACTCGGCCACATTTTCGCTATATATCTGAAGTTCAAAGGCGGTAAAGGCGTGGCAACCAGCCTCGGCGTTGCTTTGGGTGCCTGGCCATATTTCACTATCTGTGGAGCCATAGCGTTTGCAACCTGGATAGCGGTGGTTTTAATATTCAGATATGTCTCACTCGCTTCGGTAATAGGCGCTATTACCTTTCCAGTTTCATTACTGGTTATAAGCTTAGCCATTGAAAGCTGGCGATTTGAAAATATTTGGCCTTTGTTCATCGCCGCTGTTGCGATACCCAGCGCTGTCGTTATCCGCCACCGCTCGAATATAAAAAGGCTCCTTACCGGTACCGAAAACAAAATTAATCAAAAGTGACTGCGTTTGACTAGAAGCCATCCAAAAACATGGTTCGTTACGAAATTGCGCAAAAAGTTCGAGGACAAGACTGGAGGCGAAAAAGGCTCGCAAGCGTATTGAAATACGTTGAGAACGTTTTTAGCCGACAACGCAGGCCTCGAATTTTGCAGCCAATTGCAGTAGATCG
>JANQHJ010000102.1 GCA_028282745.1 Sedimentisphaerales bacterium
TTCGACAGGAAACTTAATCCAGAGACAGGGCAGACGATCATATCGGGGATGGGCGAGCTTCATCTTGAGGTTTTACAGCACAAACTAACTCGCGAGATGGGGATCAATGTTCGGATTGGTAAGCCGAGAGTAGCTTATAAAGAGGCTATCACAATGAAAGCTCAAGGGGAAGGCAAGTTCGTTAAGCAGACCGGCGGCAGGGGTCAGTATGGGCATGTGGTGCTGGAGATCGAGCCCTGGATGAATGAAGAGGGTAACTGGGAGAAGGAAGTAGAGTTCATCAACAAATCTGCTGGCGATATGGTGCCGCGTGAGTATGTGGCTTCGGTCGAGCAGGGTGCGAAAGAGGCACTTGGCAGCGGCCCGATGGCAGGGTATGAAGTTGTGGGGGTCAAGGTTACTTTGGTAGATGGATCATTCCACCAGGTAGATTCGTCTGATATAGCATTCGAGCAGGCGGCAGTTATGGCGATTAATGATGCGGTGGAAAAAGCTGGGCCTGTTTTGCTTGAGCCTGTTATGCGTTTACAGGCAGTTGTACCTGAGTCGAATTTTGGCGTTGTGCAGGGTTCATTGATGGGCAAGCGCGGGCTTATTACCGATACAAAAATGCACGGAAATATGCGCGTGATAGATGCGAAAGTGCCGCTGGCGGAGATGTTCGGTTATTCGAGCGATCTGCGAAGCGCGACGGCGGGACGTGGAAACTTTACAATGGAACCTTTAGCGTATGAGAAAGTACCGGAACAGTTAGCCGAGAAGGTTATTTTTTAGACCGTTCTGCGTTCTTGGTACCCGGTACTCTGTAATGAAGACTTTTAATGCCAAGATATAGTTCGTAACCAGTCTTCGGTCAATAGCGCCACGTCAAGCATGTCAATTATACCATCTCTATTGAAATCGGCGAAGAGTTCGTCGTTATCGTCAGGCCAAATTGAACACATATAAGCAAAATCAATCAAATCGACCCTGCCATCATTATTAATATCACAGGTCAGTGACCAGCTGTGTGGAGCTATCGAAGCTTCGGCTGTTCCGCCGTAGGCGCCCATATTAATTCTGCGATTGATCCCCCATGTATTGCACGGATCCTCAGGTATAAGAGTGATAGGCTCGTCAGCTAACGGCGAGCCGGGGCTGCCCGCATCGATGCAGGGACTGGTAACATTATCCCATGTCCAGAATTGACTGTTGGGGTTCTTTCGCCAGCCTTGGCTTTTTAAATGATAATCGCCATCTACCCAAAAATCATCTCTTGGATCATGTGGTGTGCTGTTTGGATCAAGGTAGGTTGGCGCGACAAAGCATGGATCTACGTGGATGTTACCGGGACCGTAAACAAAGTTTGTATATTTAGGTTTATAAGTATTGATACTATTTGGTCCGGCGGGGATACAAGAATGTGATATCTTAAAGTTATTGAGGGTGCCAGGTGGAAGGTATTTAGGATGTGAATTATAACGTACTTCATAGTTGTGGTAGTAATTTTGTAGAATCACGTTTTTAAGAATACAGTTTTCAACAGAAATATTTGTAGGCGTTTTACTTTTGTAATCTAATATGTATATTCCACACTCAAGCGGCCAGTTGTCAGCAATAGTACAGTTTTGTATGGTTATGTCTCCATGCTCAAAATCACGTATGAAGATACCATAATATCCATTTTTACTGATAATACTGTTGTTTATTAATACCCTTAAATTAGAACCATATGCATCTCTAATATATATACCACCCTTAGGCCAATTACTGATAACGCAATTTGAAATGCGGATGTCAGTGTATTTCAAATCCAAGCCATGTTGACTACGAGTAGATATGTCCGGATTATAGATAATTGAAAGGCCATTAATGTCAATATAATGGTTATCCGGGCTATTATATGAATATATGGATGATTCGATAATTGTTGAGGCAACGATATCCTGGTTATCCGGCTCCGTACTTCTGATAGCCAGCGATTTTATGCCCAAGTAGTGAGCGCTATATGTACCCGGATGAACGACTATAGTGTCACCATAAATGTCGGCAGCATAAACTGCCTCTTGAATAGTATTATAATCTGTTGGCACATGGAGTTCATTAGGTTCGTAAACATATGGTTTAAGATGATATGTCTGAGGTCTATATAGTTGTGGAGAGTTGACTCCAATGTAAAGATTATGCCATCCCAAATCCAGGCTGTTTGCATCTACAAACACAGTTACATCGATAGTTTCATTATGTCCGCAGGAACCAGATGGTGGAGTAATGGCAGTAATGCAATTACAGTCGTCAGATACCTCAATATTCCAGTCAAGTGTGTCATAGCCGGTATTAGTTATTGAAAAAGTTCCAGTAGATATTTTGTTTTTCCCTGCAAATATTTCTATTTCTCTTCTAGGATAGACTTCCATTCTCGGTCCACGAATAGTGAGACGAACTTCAACGGTTTGTGGGCTGTTGGAAGCGTTGGGATCAATAATCTGTAAAGTGCAAGAATTGCCGTATTGAGGGGCCTTGTTGGGATCGACAGATAGGGTAACAATACTATTGCCATCGGTAACTTGGCCTTTAAGGGGACTTACCGATAACCAGTTACAGTCATTAGGCATTTCAATACGCCAGTTTAGTGTATCATAGCCTGTATTAGTTATCATTAACTGCTGGCCTGCGACTTCATCGTCGCTCTTTCCATAAGCGGTAAAGTATATATTAGTTTTATCAATGTTAATTAAAGGACCAATGACTACAAGATTGACTGTGACAGGCAGTGGATGGTTTTCCGCGTTTGGGTCAAGAATAGTTAATAAGCATTGATTGATTCCATAATTGGCCTGGCCAGGATAGACAGTTATTTGGACGTCATCAATCTGGCCGGTATTTAATTGACCAGAAGATTTAGAGATACTTAGCCAGTTACAATCATTCGGTATTTCAATATTCCAGTTTAAGACATCAATACCATAGTTTTTGATTGGTAAATTACCATTTTGTGGTGCCGATGTAATAGTTTCTACCTGAAAATCTATGGAGTCCGGCATAGTAACTATTAAAGGTGATGTATCACAATAAACTTCGTCAGCACCCATGTCGAGAATGTTAAAAACTCTTATTGTGTCATCGATATCAGTTTCATTTGCT
This sequence comes from Sedimentisphaerales bacterium, assembly GCA_028282745.1. Taxonomy (GTDB): domain Bacteria; phylum Planctomycetota; class Phycisphaerae; order Sedimentisphaerales; family Anaerobacaceae; genus JANQHJ01. Next base: position 3,124 of record JANQHJ010000102.1, read on the forward strand.
CCGAAGATGTAGTTAGGGTCGCCAGCATCTATACAAGGTGAATTAACACTTAAATGGATACCATCAGGCTCTAATAATGGATCAGTGTTAATATTTGTTGGATCTGTGCTCGATGAACCATGTATGCAACTGTATGTAGGCTCAGTGCTTGATGAAAACTGATTTATCCCGTTATTATAAAATATAGAGTTCGATATATTCCCATTGCAGCCGTACATGGCACCATAATAATTGTTAGTTGTGCTATTTGCAACAACGGTACAATTTTGAATATTTCCATCACAGTCATAGAAACCGCCGCCATAATAATCCTCGGCCATATTATTTCTAACAATGCAATTAAATATGTCATGGGAAGAGTAAGATATGCCTCCTCCCTTTGAGCCAGCTGTATTTTCTTCTATAATACAATGAGTTATTATGCTGCCGTTACCGCCATGTATTCCTCCTCCTTGATATTCAGCTTGATTATTAACGATAGTACATTTTCTGATTATACTATTGCAATATGCCAGACCGCCGCCCCTATAGGCACTGTTTCCTGAAATGATACAGTCTTCGATCAGCTCTGTACAGAAGGCAACACCTCCTCCAACACCATATTGGGTAGTACAGTGATTGTCTGTGATAATACATTTTTTAATAATATCAAATCCATATATTCCCGCTCCGTTGGTAGCAGCTCCATTTGTTATGGTGAAGCCTGAAATAACACAATGCTCTTCATTAGCAGCTAATGCTACAATTCTTTTATCATTACCGTCGATAATTGTATTAGCTACAATATTCGGGTCATTTGGATTGCTGGAAATTATAACTACCCCCTTATTTCTTATCTGGATATTCTCATAATATCTACCCGGAGAAACTACTATAGTATCATTATTATTAGCGTCGTCTATAGCGGCTTGGATGGTGTTATAATCAGCGGGGACATAAAGCGTGGCACCTAAGGCATTTTCGACGGCAAGTGTTGAGATAATTAGGATTGCAAATAAAAGCAAGAGCGTATATGTGGTTATGTGGATATATAAATTCTTAAATTTACACATGTTAGCCTCCTAAAGCCATTTCCCCTTTCGCAACCTCGTTACAGTTAATAATAGTCGGAAAACGTTATTTTGTCAAAGAGAAAAAGGGCGGCGGGAATTCTTAATTATTGATGTTTAATTGTGGATTCCTGCCCGCGCAGGAATGGCAGGTTGTTATTTTGTAATTAAAATGTGCGGTAGGGGACGCTTGACCACGTGGCATCCTGGCTGTGGAATTTTGTAATTTCTGTCCCGTTTATCAGCCAGTTGCCGTCACTGTTTTTCTTTAAAGTAATCCTAACCGTGCAAGTTGTGCCGGGGATAAGTTGCCCAGCGTAGCTGTCCTTTTCAAAAAGCATTTTTACATGGACATTGGCCTGTGCTTTAACGTCTTTTATCTGTAAATCAGTTATTTGATGAAAGGCTTTGTCGATGAGAGGATATCGCAGAGCAGCGGTGAAATTATTGACAAGATTAGCTTTGGTATTGTGTCTTGTGTCGGAATAGTCCGGTGATATGATCTTTTCAAATTCCTGTGGTTGTTCATCCTGCACAGTTTTGACGCATGTTTTAATTGTGGCTTTGATCTTTTCAGTGTCTGTAGTGACAAGAAATTCCAGGGCGAAGGCAAGAGCGAGTGTGAAAATCGGGATAAGCCATAATTTGTTCTGGTACTTTTCGCTGACGAACCCTTTAACCGTACTGACGATAAGAGCGAGTATTATCGAAAAGGCAATTAGTGTATAAGGCTGGTCGCAGAAATTCCACATAAGCTCTCCTTTTGTCGAGAAATTCTAAATCCTAAAATCTAAATTCTAAACAATATCTAATATTAAAATTCAAATGCCAAAATAGCTTATGGAATTATATCAATTTCTGAGAGATTGTATCGGTGGAGGTATCCGGCCTTTTCTGTTGACGAATTTTGTGGAGGGGGTTTTGTTTACCTCCATGATAGGTGCTGAGCCGAGCAGGCCTCCAAAGTGCACGATGTCGCCAGGCTTTTTGCGCGGGACGGGTATTACTCGTACGGAAGTAGTCTTATTATTGATAACGCCAATGCTGAGTTCGTCTGCGATGATAGCTGAAAGGGCCTCGGGCGGTGTGCTGCCGGGGACGGCAAACATGTCAAGGCCTACCGAGCAGACAGAAGTAAGTGCTTCGAGCTTTTCAAGATTCAAGGTGCCATCCTGGACGGCACGAATCATTCCTGCATCCTCACTTACCGGGATGAATGTTCCGCTGAGTCCGCCGACACTGCCTGAGGCCATGGCTCCACCTTTTTTGACGGCGTCCATTAGCATTGCAAGAGCAGCAGTCGAGCCGGGCAGACCCATTTGTGCAACCCCCATAGCTTCGATTATTTCAGCAATGCTGTCGCCGGCTGAAGTGGTCGAGGCGAGCGAAATATCTACTATGCCGAAATCAACATCCATAAGCTCTGCCATTTGTCTGCCTATGAGCTCGCCGGCACGGGTAATCTTAAATACGGTTCTTTTAATAACCTCTGAAAGTTGGGTCAAATCGCAATCGGGATTTTGGAGTACAACATTTCGCACGACGCCGGGGCCTGATATGCCGATGTTCAATGAGAAGTCAGGTTCGCCAACTCCATGATGGGCGCCTGCCATGAAAGGATTATCCTCAGGGACATTGGCGAAGACTGCGACTTTGGCACAGCCTATACCGTTTAGTGTCAACCTTGAAAGTTCCTTAATTGTACGGCTGGATTTAACAACGGCATCCATGTTGATGCCGGCTTTGGTAGATGCGAGGTTAAGGAAGGAGCAGACCCGTTGAGTTTTTGAAAGGGCCTGTGGTATGGATTCTATTAAAAGTTTGTCCGAGCTTGTCATGCCTTTCTGGACGAGGGCTCCGAAGCCCCCAATAAAATCGATCTTTGCTTTTTTAGCTGCGCGATCGAGCGACTTTGCGAGTGTAACAGCGGAGGCTTTTGTTTTTGGCAAAGGTTCCAATAGCAATGAAGCAGGCGTAACGGAGATTCGGCGGTTAGTTATTGGGATGCCGTATCTATTCTCTGTCTCGTCGGCGAATTTGTTGAGAAGCGCGCCTTTCTCGATAATACGTTTTTCGATCCGGCGAGTAAGGTTCTTAATATTGCGGTCCATGCAGTCTTTGAGGTTGATACCAAGCGTGACCGTTCGAATATCGAAATGGTGGTCGAGGGTCATCTTAACTGTTTCGAAAACTTCTTCGACGCTTATTCGCATGATCATATCCTATGCATAGCTTTGAAAATTGTTTCGTCCTGTACGGTAATCTTTAGGGCCATTTGTCGGCCGATGGTGTCGAGCTGTTTTTTTAGTTTTGTCATGGAGCAGTTAGCATCAACCATGTCGAGAGCCATTGTCATAACAAAGTAATCCTCCATGATCTTCTGGTTGACGTCAACGATGTTGATGTTGTCCTTTGACATGGCGTTGGCAAGTTTGGCAATGATGCCGACCTTATCGACGCCTGTCACCGTGACAATACAAATTTGAGAATTTTTTTTCTTTGGCATAATGAGCTCGCTTAATCAAAATTTATTTGTTTTAGGCGTTCAGTGTTTTCATGGTCCATCATTTTCGACGACAGGGCGGTGACAGTGTTGTAGCCTTCGTAGAGGGAGATGACGTCTGAGTGTTGTTTTTCGTTTTTCGACATTTTACCGATGAGCTGGTAAACTGTCTGGCCCTGCTCGTTTATAGTTTTTTGGTAGTGATCATCGTAGCCCTCGTGCGAGAGGGGTGCAATTCTTGTTCCCTTTGGTTTGCCTTTCGAGAGGCGTGGTATGTTTATATTTATTACCGAGCCGAGCTTGACGGGCATGACTTTTTGCAGGATATCTAAGCAGTATTCGCAAGCAAGCTCGTAATTCATGTTCTCTTCGTTGGAGAGACTCATAGCAACAGCTGGTATTTTAAGGAAAACGCCTTCCATTGCAGCTGCGACGGTGCCGGAATAATAAACATCGATGCCGGCATTGGTGCCATTGTTAATGCCGGAGACGAGCAGGTCGAAGGGTTTTTCTTTATAAAGTTCCAAAACAGCAAGCTTTACACAGTCGGCAGGAGAGCCGTCCACACTGTAGCCGGTAAATTGACCGTTGATATCCACCTTATTACAAACAAATGGGTGGTGAAATGTAATGCTGTGGCTGGCTCCTGATCGGCTGGAAGATGGCGCTACGACAAAGACGTTGCCAAGGCTGGTTAGCTTTTGATAAATAGCAGCCAGGCCCGGCGCGAAAATTCCATCGTCGTTAGTCAGTAGTATTCTCATAATATCGATCCTTGATATTCGTCCATTTGTCGCAAGTGAGATTGTAATTGGTAGGATTTATTGTGTCAATTGACATAAGTATGATTATCTTTATAATTTATTGGTTATGAGAAAGTGTGAACGAGATCAAAAGTGTTTGGTGATGAGCAGGGATGAGGTTCGGGCGTTTGACAGTTGGGCTATTAATGAGCTTGGGATTGCTGGTGTGGTGCTTATGGAGAACGCAGGACGGAGTTGCGCGAAATTAGTAATGGAAAATCTTGCCGGGCCTGATGGATCAATGGCTTGTATTTTTTGTGGGGCTGGCAATAATGGTGGGGATGGATATGTGATAGCACGTCATCTTATCAATAACGGCTATGGTGTTACGGCCGTGTTATGCTGTGATAAGAGTAGGGTTGAAAGTGACGCTAAGGCGAATCTTGAAATACTTGAGGGGATGGGGCAGGAAGTAGTTGAGATTGATATAAAGACGGAAGTATTGACAGGGAGAGTTGCCGAGTTGTGTGAGGGTTGTGATATTATAGTCGATGCGATATTCGGGACAGGACTGGCAGGGGAGGTTCGAGCGGATTATGCGGGATTGATAGATGCGATCAACGCACAAGGTAAGAAAATCTTAGCGGTTGATATACCATCGGGCCTTGATTGTGATACGGGTAAGCCTTTAGGCATTGCAATCAAGGCTGAGCAAACGGTGACCTTCGTAGCGGTAAAGAAGGGATTCGCAGAGAATCCGGATTCGCAAACCTATACCGGTGACTTATATGTAGCTTCTATCGGTGTCGAGCCTGAAGCTTGGAGCTTATAAATTATTTCTGGAACGCGCCGGCTCTTAGTGACTGACTCTTATAGCCTATCAAGTACAGGAAACGCTCGTAGTTCAGGATCGGGATGTCGAGCATCTGAGCCTGCTTGATAATTTCCTGGTAATCTTTTAGTTCTTTGATGGAAGCTTCATATTTTTCCATAGCCAGTGGGTCAACCGAAATGTCGTCATATGTCGGCCTTGCAAGTACCCTGGTAGGATCACCGAGTACGACAAACGATGTATTAGCACTAACTGTTTTTTCAATGTCACCGCCCCAGTTGCGTATTAGGTGTGAAATCTTATCTTTGGCCTGGTAGTCCTTTGCCCCGTCAAAGTCAAGGTCGAAATCGCCGGTTACGACGAAGAGATTTTTCTTTTCTTTGCTCCAGACGAGGTTAGCAACCTTATCTTCGAGGAGGATAGGATTTCTTATCTTGGAGTTTAGTATTCTTGCAGTTGAGATTCTTTCGGCTACGTTGAATACCTCGATTTCGGCTTTGCCCTTGCCGTCCGATGGTATCGGTGCGGTTTTTTCATAGACACCGAAAGTCAGGCCTGGGTAAACGTTGTCTTTTCTACCAAGGTTGATATGGACGATCTTTGCATGCTCGTCTATCAGGACTATCTTGCCATCCTGCTCACGGATCATGGGTTCGATGTCAGGTTTGCCTGTGAAGACTGCCAGTTGTTCTCTCGCATCTTTTAATAATGTCGATGCGACTTTTAGTTCGGCCTGTGTCTTAAGCAGATCATCGTTGAGAGAGTCAGCCTTAGCTGTCATATTTTCGATATCCTTGCGAAGGTTCTGCACCTGTTCTTCTGTACTCTTGTCCATGAAGTCCTTTAATTCGTTGTAGCTCTTCTGGACGTCAGCGGCTTGCTGTGCTGCCTGGTTCTTTTCCTCTTCGAGCTTTGTAATAGTTTCCTGGGTGCTTTTTTCATTTTGTTTTCTCAGGTTTTGCTCCTGGTTCAGTTTGGCCTGGAGGTCGTTCTTCATATCTCTTAGGTAGTCGAGCTTTGTTTTCATACGGCCCATAGTCCCGACAAGACCGATAGTGTTGACATCAATAGCGGCTAACTGCGGGTAGTTTTCGCCGAACGACTGCATGAAGTTCTTAATTTTGCTGTTCACGGTCGCAAATTTGGCCTGGGCGCTGGTATCTTCGCCGGGTGAGCCAAGAACCTTAACGACAAGCTTATCAATATAGCCCAGAGATACGTCCATGTATGTGTCTCTGGATGCCTTTTCACCTATGAGCCTGGGCAAAGCGGCAATCTTTGAGTCTTTGATAAGATCTTCCTGCTGGGCCTGTAAGTCTTGAAGAGTTTTTGATTGCTCTTCGTAGTTTAGGTATATCACAATGGCTGCTACTATAGCAATCAGGGACACAGCAATAAAAATAGCGGCAACAGTCATCCATGGATTAGATTGTGAACGTTTGGCCATAGCCATTTCGAAACTCCTTAGAAATTAGTAGTCGGTATTACCCATAATCCCCACAGAACCTAAATTATCGCTTAAAATGGTCAAAAAGTCAACAAAAAATTTTCTATAACCATGTGCTCTGTAAGCGTTTAAACCATCGGCTTAATATTAGCGATTCGACAGCAGAATGGCCATAAAAATCATAAATTCGCTAAAAGTTGGGGCAGAGAATCAAAAGAATCGATGGAAAATTGCGGTTTTGCGAGCTTTGAGGGGCTTTGGTGGGTATGTACAGCGTTTGGATTAATCAGCTGGATCGAGAACATTTTCAGGGAATTGGGCGCGATAAAATCTTTGGCGATATTATCGGCCACATAAACAGCATTTTCAGGGGGTGTATCAAGCGCTTCCAGCAGTTTCTCAAATCCGAGGGTTGATGGCTTCCAGTTCTCACGGCCGAGCAGTTCAGTGTAGATTATCTTGTCGAAATAGTGTTCTATGCCAAGGGCTTGAACCTTTAGCTGTTGGGCGGGCATGAATCCGTCAGTTAACAGCCCGAGTTTGTAGGTATCCTTTAGGTTTTCGAGTATATCCCGGCTCTGGTCGGGCAGTATGAGGCTCGGCTGATGATTGCGGTAAAGTTTTACCAAGTCGAGGATGAAATCTCTGTTGTAATCGATTTTCAGTTCGTCAAGGGCGTTATTGAATATCTTTGTGCGGTCGCCGGAATTGAATTGATGCCAGAAGGTGTCAAAAAAGGCTTCTTCAGGGATGTCAGGGTGACTATTGTTAAGATGGGAGGCAATGGCATGGTAGCCGCTTTTACAATATTCGAACTCGCTGTAGAAAGTGTCGTCAAGGTCAAAGATTACGGTTTTTATCATGTCGATTTTCCGTTACAATGGTAAAAACAGAATACAGAATTCAGGATACAGAATACAATGGCAAAGCAGCGATTGCAAAGAATTTTAGCGGCGGCGGGGGTGGATTCGAGGAGAAAGTGCGAAGAGCTTATCCTTGAAAGTGAGGTTGAGGTCAATGGGGAGGTTATCAATAAGCTGCCTGCATTCGCAGATCCAGAGAAGGACAAAATAAAGGTTTTCGGTAAGCTGATACGGTTCGAATCGAAGGTGTATTATTTATTGAATAAGCCTAAAGGAGTGATATGCACAAATCGTGATCCGCAGGGCAGACGAAAGGCAATCGATCTTATACGGGCTAAAGAGCGGATATATTGTGTGGGACGGCTGGATGTGGATTCGTCGGGGCTTATAATTTTGACCAATGATAACGAGTTGACGAATAAATTGACGCATCCGAAATATAAA
>JANQHJ010000112.1 GCA_028282745.1 Sedimentisphaerales bacterium
TGAGCTTGGCTTTTACCCGGGCTTATCAGGTCACCGGTAATAAGGACTATGCCAAAACCGCCCGTGGTATTTTCGATTATGTTTTGCGTGACATGACCGACGGCAACGGGGGTTTTTATAGCGCCGAAGATGCCGACTCCGAAGGCAAAGAAGGGAAATTCTACGTCTGGACAAAAAAGGAAATTCAAAAAGTGCTCGGCAAAGAAGCTGCCGACATATTCTCCAGCTATTACGGTGTCACAGATAGAGGAAACTTCGAGCACAACACTAATATTTTAAACATTAAGATCCCAATCGAACAGCTCGCTAAAATTTACAAAAAGGATTTGCAGCAAATAGAACAGGCCCTGAAAGAAAGCAGGCAAAGACTTTTTGACTATAGAAACAATCGAATAAAGCCGCATCTCGACGATAAGATAATAACAGCCTGGAACGGCCTGATGATAGCCTCTATGGCTTATGGCGGCTCCGCTCTCTCTGACCGGAGATATATAGATACTGCCCAAAGAGCAGCTGATTTTGTCCTTAATAATTTATACAAAAATCAAAGACTTCACCGCTTTTACCGTAACGGCCGCGCTGTCGGCAACGCTTTTCTCGACGACTACGCATTTATGATCTGGGCCATGCTCGAACTTTACGAAGCTGCTTATGACCCCAGATGGCTCGAATCTGCCAATGAACTTGCGGAACAAATGATCGAACTGTTCAGTGATAAAGAAAACGGGGGCTTCTTTTTAACTGCCTCTGACAGCGAAAATCTCATTGTTCGCAATAAAGATAATTACGATGGCGCCGTTCCCAGTGGAAACTCAATTGCCGCTTATGTCCTGCTCAAACTCGGCCGCATCACCGCCAATAATAAATTTTCCGATGCTGGTATCGCTGCAATGAAAGATTTTAGCTCTCACATGAACAATTCACCCCTTGCTCTGACCGCTATGCTGCTTGCCCTGGATTTCTATACAGGCCCTACTCGCGAGATAGTGATAGCAGGTAACAAAAACGATAGTGTTGTAAAAGAAATGCTGACAGAATTATCAAAAAGATACCTGCCTCGAACAGTTGTATTATTCAACCCCGACGGCCCGGATGATCTCGAAAAACTCGCCCCCTATATCGTTCACCAAAAGGCTATTGATAATAAAGCTGCTGCTTACGTCTGCTCGAACTATGTATGCAAAAAACCGGTAACCACGGTAGAAGAGTTAGAGAAAATAATTGATGTGAATGAATAATTTGCGTAATCAATCAAGGACGACTTTTTCGTTGTATTCTGGTACTAAAACATCCCAACTAGTTTCTTCTTTGAGGTAATCACCGAATGCAATAGCTGCGTTTTCCTCGCCGTGTACTACAAAAACTCTTCGAGGCGGTGACTTCAATTCCTTGAGCCAATTGAGCAGCTCGACCTTATCGGCGTGTGCACTGAAACCATGTATCCGTGCTACCTCAGCCTGCACCCGGCGTTCTTCGCCGAGAATGCGTATCTCTTTCTCGCCGTTTACAAATCTTCTACCCAGTGTCCCCACAGCCTGGTATCCGACAAATACGATTGTACTATTCGGATCGTTGATATTGTTTGCGATATGATGTTTAATTCGCCCACCGGTACACATACCCGAGCCCGCGATGATTATCATCGGCCCTTTTATTTCGTTTATAGCTTTTGACTCGTTTGTACTCTCGGTGAATTGTAACCCGGGCAGAATGAACGGCGACTCATGGTTCATTACCAACTCGCGCATCTGTGAATCGAACATCTCAGGATGTTTTTTGAAAACCTTGGTAATACGCGTCGCCATCGGGCTGTCGAGAAATACCTTCATCTGCGGTATCCGCTCTTCCCGGAGAAGTTCGTTGAGATAGTAAAGCACTTCCTGGCTTCGCTCCAGGGCAAAGCTTGGTATGATGATCTTGCCGCCTCTTTCGTAAGTTTTATTTATTATCTCTGCGAATGTATCTTTTATATCCGCCGTTGGCTGATGCACTCGATCGCCGTACGTCGATTCGATAATAACATAATCAGCCTGCTCGAACGAATCCGGATCACAAACGATAGGCCGATCAGGCCGGCCGATATCGCCGGTAAACAGCATTATCCTTTTCTGGTGATCCTCGCTTGCGGTTACTTTTATTATAGCAGAACCCAGGACATGACCGGCATCGTAGAGACATACCTCGATACTATCACTTATCTTGACACAACTTTTATAATCCAGTGGAGCGAACAGTGGAAAACATGCCTCTACGTCTTCGGTTGTGTACAAAGGCTCATACGCATGCGGGCTTGTCTTACCTTGTTTTTCATGGCGCTTCTTTTTATATGCTGCGTCCTCTTCCTGTATATGTGCCGAGTCCAGCAGGATGATCTTCGCGATCTCAGCCGTCGCATCGGTGCAGTATATTTTGCCCTTGAAACCTTCCTTGACCAGCTTGGGAATGAGCCCGCAGTGATCAAGATGAGCATGGGTTAATAACAGGGCGTCGATCTCAGCCGGGTTAACCGGGAACGGATCCCAGTTCCTGTCCTTGAACTGTCTTTCCTGGTACAGCCCGCAATCGACAAGAACCTTCGTACCATCGACCTCTATCAGGTGACGAGAGCCGGTTACATTCCGTGCAGCACCTAAGAAGCTAAGGTGCACTTTCATTTGTTTTTTAAACCAAGCCATAAGAGCTTACACCATAACAAATTACGTTTTCTAAAGCAAGTCTTTTATCTTATCGGGATTTTTACTTGCGATGCTGGAATAATTATGTATAAATCGCGGTATGAGAAACTTAATAATAATCACAATATTAGCGTGTTTGTGCATAGTCGGCTGCGACGATAATGTCCCTGAAAAAGCCCCTGCCGCAAACGAAACTACGATAACTACTCCAGCCCCTGAAAAGGCCGAACCGAAGGTAGCCGAAAAGGTTATAGAGCAACCAGTCGAGCAGTCTAAGGAGCAGCCTGCCGGGCAGCCGGAAGAAACTCCAGCTGAAGTTGTAAAGCAGGTCGAAGAAGAAGTTGAAAAACAGCCTGTTGAGATTAAAGATGGTATTGTGCTTTCTGTCACAATGCTGACCGTTAGCTTAGACAAATTTGAGACAGTCGATAAACTTTGGGGCTATGCCATTAAGGGCATGGGTATCGTTCGTAGAAGAGACCTGCTGGAAGAGTCCGGCATTGTCGTCGGTACTGCCAAAAAGGATTTATCTGCCGTTATTGATATGATCCTCCAGGATTGCAAAGGCTGCAATATCGAGGATCTGGAAATGGTCATTGCTAACGGCTCAACCAACCTGATCGAAATCGCAAAGGGTATTAAGGTTCCCGGCTTTACGTATGCTAATCGTACTTACACCATGGAAAAGCATGAGTTCGAAGAAGCTGCCAGGGCCTTGAGTATTGCTGCAAGGCGCATACCCGGCAGGGATCTTGTCAACTTTAATATCACGCCGGTCTTCGGGAAGATAAATCCTAACGGCAGCGATTTTTCTCCCAGGGAACTAAAAATGAACATAACAGCAGCGCCCGGTGATACGGTTCTCATCGGCGGGGCCCGAGCCGCTTATACGACACTTGCTTCGGCGCTGCTGGGTGTCGATACCGAGAAAAAAAGAACAGCTACTGTACTTTTAATCAGTATAGGCTTGCTTGACTAAACCATAGCAGATTGCTCTAAGTTGTCATCGAGCTGCTTAGCCAGCACAGGCCACTTGAATTGGTCAACTAACCGGCTTAGTTTCTGTTCGCCTGTTTTCCATAAACCGCCTTTTTCATTGACGCGATCAGCGAATTTACGGAGTTTTTCGGCAAGCTGTTTTACCGTTCCATTATAAAAGAACACTTTGTTTTCAGGTTGTTCATTCAGTTTCAATATTTCCGGATACGCCAGTCTCTGCGGCAATACCGGATACGCACCGGCGGCGATAGCTTCTACAATACTTATTCCGAAAAATTCATGGTTAGCTGTTGAGACCACAACGTCAGCTTCCAGAAGAGCGTTTTTGTAGGCCTGATAATTTTCCTGATAGCCCCAGCGGTTTATATTGTCCTTAAAAAAATCTTTCGCCCAATCGAATACCCGCGGTGAATCCCGGAACTGCTCGCCGATGACATCGACGGTGAATTTAACATTTTTTTCTTTGACGAACTTTAATGCTTCGAAGAAATCTTCCGGATTCTTGTCATGCTCCCACCTTGCGCAATACAATATCCGAAGCGGGCCAGGCTTTCTGTCTGTTCGGGCAGGGAAATCTTCTATACCCGGCTGGGCGATTAGCGATTTATTCTTAATTTGCTCTATTGTCTCTACCGGCTGATAGTCGGGCATCTTTTTTAAAAAGGCTGACATCGCATCGAGGAACGAGTCCCGATGAAAAGCCGTGTTGAACCAAGCGCAGCCGGCAGCTACAGCGGTGGTTAAATTCGTCATAGCGAACTGATAGTCACGCTCGTCTTCGCACTGGACGGGATAGGTTAGCTGGTTTTCATGAAAATAAACGACTGATGGTATAGCCGCTGTTTCAGGGCCGGCTAAACCTAGGAACTCTGCCAGGTTGAGCATGTCCGAGCAAAATATTACATCCGGCTTTTTGTTATTCGCTATCAGTTCTTTAGTCTGTTCGGCGAAGGTGGCCGCTGAGTGTCGCATCCGCCATTTCCATTTATAGGCAGGCAGTGTCAGCAATGTCCAGTCGTGCCTGCTGCTTTTTGTCCAGCCGTCCAGAAAGGCCTTGTGTGAGCCGCCGTAGTAAGGTTCAAGTGCGAGAATATTCATTTTTTGATTCGAAGAAACAAGATTGCTTCTCACCTATGGTATGCAAGCACTTCGCTCGCAATGACAGTAATCGTTTTTTTTATTTTTAGAGTTTCTTTTGTTACCTCGAAGCCCTGATCGAATCTCCGGTAGCTTCTGTTATTTTCTATCAAGTCCTTTAACATTTTACTCTCCTAAATGCCGCACGATGCCATACTGCCGTGGTACGACCATATCGGCTTTTTCCATTGTCTCGCCATTTTTGTAATCGACGTCCATTACTTCTATAAAATCAGCGGAGTAGTCCTTTAGTATCCCGCTGTATTCGACGGCCTTGTCGCCTTCAGCCACTTCGAGCACGACTTTATGGCCGATATATCTTTCCAGCAAGGGTTCGTAACTTGTGCCGACCGAGCCCATTAATTCCTGCTTCATCTGGTTGACGTATTTATCCTGGCTGGCTAATGTTGTACCCATCCCGCCCGCCATCTTAGCCCGGGCGATTAGTAGATTAACAACCTCCGCAACCGAATCGCGAAGTGTTTTAAAGATGTTCAGAAATTTTCTTTTTGTCCGTCTGAATATATTTGGGTGATATATTTTCTCAAGGTCTTTGTGCCTTTTCTTTTTGCTCTGGTCGGTGAGCTGGTTATGGAACCGAAGGAGGGACTGGATCTCGGCATACTCATTTTTGTAAAGGATGTAACTTTTCTCTATGTGGCCCTGCTCGTCTTTGTGTGTGCTTTGATAGTGGAGTTCGATTCCTGTGTTTTCAACGCGCAGCCGGCCGAAGATTATCTTGGCGTTACGCTGCTTCAGGCTGATTATATAACCGGCGAAATCACGCAGGCATTTATCCCGCTTGACACGTCGTACGAATGTGGCGATCAAGGTCGCGACTACTATAAATAGAATAGTTACAAAACCTAACATATATTTACTCCCAAAGCAGGCCAAGCCGGAAAAAATAAATTCTAAATACTAATATCTAAAACCTATGCATATTTAAAGAACAAAAATTAAAATGTTCAAAACAGCTTTAAAATTGGCTTCGTTTGGGTTCGTTTTTTTTCAAGATCATCATTTAAAGCTTAAAATCAAAGAAAATTGGGTTCGTTTTGCATAATTAAGTTACCATGGATGACACGGATTTACGCAGATTATTTTTAGTCGGCATAACATCTTTCTCGTCGATTTGTTTTACAAGTGTGAGTCTTTCGAGTTCGAATAATGTTTTGTACAGGCTGTTCTCCATTCTGCGCTCATACATTAAGAGACGTTCAAGGACCCTGTCGTTGGAGAAATCCTTGATAGCCATGTAACCTAATTTTAGTTCAGGGTGGAGGGCATCCGGGTCCTTCATGCCAAATGATTTCTTTAGTTTTGCGTATGGGCTGTCTGTGTCGGGGGTGTTCAGGGCGTCAATTGTCTGGTTCTGGATGAGATTGGCACGCTTTAGACGCCATGAAAGGTTTACAATGCGTTCTACGAGCATTGTCTCCATAGGTGTAGAGGGGGAGAGTTCGGCGAATAGCCGGTCTCGGTATTGCTCGAATTCTTCCTGATCCTCTAAATTAATAACGGGTTTTCTGGCGGTTAGGCCGTGTTTTAGGGAATTTTGGGATGCTTTTGCCTTGCCCTTTTGGGTTCTTGGGCCGGTGGAATTTTGAGCGTTACGGCGATTTGCGTTGATTTGAGCTTTTGTAGCCATGGTTTTTACTCCAAATGGTTATTAATAACTGGTTAATTCACGAGAAATCGGGATTAGTTGTTAGTTCCGAGTGACGGTGGGTAAAACCACTCGTTTTTGTTTGTTATTTATATATATAACATAAATAGCTTGTATTGTCAAGGGAAAAATTTAAAAAAGATAGAAATCAGAATTCAAAATGCTCTGTAGAAAAGCTGTAACATCAGGTCATTGCGAGCACAGCGAAGCAATCTTAAACGTTCAAAATCAAGATTGCCGCAGTCGCTATCGCTCCTTCGCAATGACTTTAATCTTCTTTTCTACAAAGCAAATTCAAAAACCAGAAGTCAGGATTTGGACTTCTTAGCCTATAAATGCTTGAAGTATATAAATTGCTGTACCGACGACTGCTATACTGTACCGGCGTTTGATTTGATGTCCTGTACGAGGTGTAGGTTTGCCAGTGTGTCTTCGAGGGCCTTGATGCGGGCGTTAGCTTTTCTCAGTGCCTCAGCGTAGGCCTGTTTGTTTGTCTGGGCCTGGGTTTTAGTCTGGTTGGTCTGGTCGGCATAGGCTCTTAGCCTTGAGGCAGCTTCGCCTTTTAATTTATTGAAGCTTTCGGTGATGGCTTTTGTTTTCTGCTCGATCTCAACGTCGGCACCGGTCTTGGCCATCTGGCACTGCTCGACGAGACGACGGTTAAGGGTTTCGGCTCTTAGTTTGGCCTTTTTGCTTTCATCGATCTTTTCATTGGTATGTTCGAGTTCGGCTCTTAGGCGTGCGATCTCCTGTGCCTGTGCCTGGAGGCGTTTACCAGCCTGGAGGTTGATTTCGTTCATCTTGTCTTCGTACTGTGATTTCAGCAGGGCGGTGTTCTGTTCGTACATTGACTGTCTTGATGCTATCTCATTCTTGGCCTGGGTGAGTTCTTTTTGATGATCGTCATTTAGCTGAGTGTTCTGCCGGTGCATTTGCCTTATCTTATTTTCAAGGGCTGCGATCTTTTCGTTTGCTTTGGAGTTGGCCTTTGTTATTTGCTGCTCTACCTGCTCCTTGATTCTGGAGATTATCTGTTCGTAGCGCTGGGCGTCGTGCCGGGCATTTTCAGTTACTTCGGCGATCTTCTGCTGAGCTGATTGCTGCTGTTGTTTGAGTATCTCCATACGCTGGTTGATCTGCTGCTGGGCCTGTTTGGCGCGGAGCTTTTGTTGGCTCTTTAGGTTGTTGATCTGCTGTTCGAATGCGCGTTTTAACTTTTCAAGGTTGGCCTGGGCGTGAGTTTTTTCACGTACGCATTGCTCGATGAGCTGCTCATCGATCTGTGCGGCTTTTGCCTTGGCTTCATAGCTTTGCTTTAGCTGCTCGATCGTTTCGGAAAAGTGCCGTGATTTCAGTTCCAGCTCGGCTTTGAGGTCGGAAATCTGTGATAGGTGCTTCCAGCAGTCGGGGCATGTGGATTCGGGTTTAGCTTCAGGGGCGGTAATACCCGGCCCAATATCCAGGCTGGTTTCGATATCGGTGTTTAGAAAACTGTCTATGTCCGGTAGATTGAACTGATCGTCTTGCTGTGTCACCTTAGCACTCTCAAAAATTAAATAATTAGACGTATATTCCTTGCTTTACGTCTTATATTTTCGGCTATTGGGGGCTAAAAACTGTAAGTTTTGCTGAAAAATGACGTCCTGACGGCAAATAAAGTTACAAGGTACGGTGACATGAAAAAGGGTCCTATAAAATTCTATTTTGTTATATTGAATTTAATGATGTTTTCGTTTTCTGCAAAGGCTGGATGGATTAGAGGTTAAAGTGGATTTCTCCACTTCATTCGCCTCAATGTATTGAGGCTCATTGCGGTCGAAATGACAAGGTTTCAATAGTTGAACAGGTCGGCGAGTGTATAGTCCTTTTGGGCGGCGATGTTGAGGGCGCTTAATATCCTGGATTTGGTGTTGAGGGTAAGCCTCATACCTTTGCTTTTTTGATCGCGTTATTGGCAATGCGTGCGATGATTACAGATACTATTATAGCAGTGAACAGACCGATGTACAAAAAGACTTTGCCGACGGGGCCGGTGTTGACGCCTTGTTTGACTTCTGTCAGCTCGTTGAGGGCGGCGCCGCAATAGACGTACATTATAGTGGCGGGCAGCATCCCGAGCCATGAGCCGAGGGCGTAGTCGGTGAATTTTACTTTTGTCAGGCCGTAGATGTAGTTGAGAATGTTGTATGGGAAAAGAAAGCTCAGGCGGGTTAGCAGAACTATTTTGAAGCCTTCGCTGGAGATGGCTTTGTCAATGGCTTCGAATTTGGGGCGGCTGGTAAGCTTCTTTGCGACGGTTTTTCCGGCGAGAGTTTTTGCTACTAAAAATGCCGCGCAGACGCCTAAAGTCTGGCCGAGCGAAACGACGAGAGTGCCCATTGTTATTTTGAAAAGGAAGCCGCAACTGACGGTGAGTATCCATACTGGTAAACAG
>JANQHJ010000007.1 GCA_028282745.1 Sedimentisphaerales bacterium
TCGAAGGTCTCACGCTCGCGCTGCATGCAGCCCATTGCGGTCTCGACCAGGTTCGGGATAAGGACGTGACGACGCTTGAGCTGGACGTCGATCTGGGACCAGGCGTTGTCAACCTGGTTACGAAGTCTTACCAGTGCGTTGTAGATACCGATGATCGAAACAACGACGAAAAATAAAATGACAAGAATAACAATTAATATGATCCAGCCTATCATGATCGCTCTCCTTAATTTGGTTAATTGGTTAAATGGTTAATTTTATTGATTACTTGCTTTGAACATCTCAGCTAAAAGCTGTTGAATTTTACTGTCCTCGCCAAGCTGGGCCCGTTTGAGGATGTCCTGCAGCTCTCCGCCGTCGAACCATAGGCCGTGCATTCTTGAGCACTGGTCGATGAGCAGCTGCGGCTTTTCATAGCCGATGACGACCTTGTCCATCTTCCTGTCGCAGATGGGGCATCTTCGCCTGGCCTCAGTGCATTGCGGGTCAGCCTTAAAGGCTTTGAGCAGGGCGGCGGCTTTGTCGGCGTCGTCGATGAGCATTTCCAGCTCGCCGGCGTCGAGCCATATACCGCTGCAGCCGAAGCAGTAGTCTATCTCGACATCCTGCAACTCAAGCACTACCATTGCATCTTTACAAACGGGACAATCCATATTTTCACCGTAATAATTCTAAGAGTCTCTAACTTAATGAATAAAAAGAACTTTTTTAATAGTCAAAACCGGCATTTGTCTTCTTTTTGTTATATACTATTAATAACAATACGCGTAATGACGCGGAAAATTCAAAAATATTACGGCAAATGATACTTCGGATCGGCGCAAAGGTCAAGAAACCCTTGATATTTGTGCTTGACGGGGCTAATAGAATCAGGTATTGATTGTCGATATCTTCTTATATCCGGTGCAGATATGATAGTTGATTGCCATACACATATAGATTGTAAGACCGCTGAGCAGCTGGCTACGCAGGATAGTATCGATAAGTATATTGTTCTGGCGTGTGCCGGCGATCCGGCAGAGAAGGTCAATTCCGAGCTGTCCGAATACGTTAAGCAAAATGCCGATAAGATGATCGGTTTTGGTTTTGTCGATCCGACAGTGAAGGATTTCAAGCTCAAATATGTCAACACGATAGCTAAAAAGCTCGGGCTCAAAGGGCTGGTGGTCTATTGCAGTGACTGTGATTTTCATCCGTGTCACTCTAAGGCCATGAACCTGTATGAAGCAGCAGAGAAGGCCCAGCTGCCGGTGTTTTTCCATAACAGCGGGAACCTGTGCGCGGAAGCGTCACTTCAATACGCTCGGCCATTTTTGATCGATGAGATCGCCAGGACATTTAAGGGCCTGAAAATTATCATCGGCAATATGGGCGTGCCTTTTGTAGATCAGACGCTTGCACTTATAGCCAAACAACCGAACGTTTATGCCGATCTGACCATCAGAGAAGAGCGGATCTGGCAGTTATATACTACTGTTCTAAGTGCTTATGAAGCCGGTGTTATGGATAAGCTGCTGTTCGGCAGCGGGTATCCACACGGCGAGCCGGGCATGTGCATCGAGGCGCTGCTTGGTTTTAATAAGCGGCTGGGCGACAGCAATCTTCCGGCAGTGCCTCGCGATGAGCTAAAGAAAATAGTTGAACGTGACACGCTCGCGATACTCGGTGTAGAATAGTAGGGCGGTAATCCTGTTTGCATGGAGGTGAGCGGTTATGGCGGAACTTTTAGAAGAACAGAGGGAAAGCTGGGGTACCAGGGGCGGTTTCATCTTAGCTGCGGTGGGCTCGGCAGTCGGGCTGGGTAATCTGTGGGGATTTCCATATAAACTATATAGTTACGGCGGCGGTGCGTTTCTTATACCTTATGTAATAGCCCTGTTTGTGATAGGTGCGCCTTTGATGATACTGGAATTCAGTCTTGGACATTTTTCCCAAAGATCGGCGCCTGAGGCATATCGAAAGTGCAACCGTAAGTTCGAGATAGTCGGCTGGTGGGGAATCCTGCTCGGCTTTGTTATTATTACATATTATCCTGTAATTTTAGCATATTGTTTTAGTTTTTTGGGTTGCAGTATTCAGGGGATGTTCAATGGCGGTGAGTTGCCGTGGGCGGGAGAAGGTATTGAAGGTGTTAATAATGCAAAGTCATTCTTTTTCGATAACTACCTCGGTTATCATGATAAGCTTGAGCTTGGAAGCGTGAGATGGAATATTTTGTTTACGCTGTTTATCGCGTGGGTGTGTATGTATTTCTGCATCTTTCGCGGGGTTAAATTAGTCGGGAAGATCGTGTGGTGGACGGTACCGCTGCCGTGGTTGATGTTATTGATACTAACTATAAGAGGTTTAACTCTTGACGGCAGTATGCAGGGACTGGTTTACTATCTAAGTCCCGATTGGAACCAACTGGCTGAGCCGATGACCTGGCGGTTTGCATTTGGTCAAGTATTCTTTTCACTAAGCTTAGCGTTCGGCGTGATGCTAACTTATGCAAGCTTCCTCCATCGCAAAAGTGACATCAATAATAACGCAGCTATTATCAGCGTGGCGGATTTTGCGACAAGTTTTATGGCGGGTTTAGCTGTTTTCGCAACTTTGGGTGGAATGGCCTGGGCGACTCAGCAGGCGGGGAATCCTGTGCCTGTCGATAAGGTTGTCGATAGCGGGCCTTCATTAGCATTCGTGGCATTCCCATACGCGTTAGCTCAATTACCGTATTCGGCATGGTTTAGTTTTATATTTTTCTTTGCGCTGGTGACATTGGGTATTGATTCGGCGTTTTCGATTACCGAATCGGTACTTGCTTCGATAGTCGATAAGACCGGCTGGCGAAGAGATATTGTTTTGCCGGCTATGAGTTTTATTGGTTTGGGCTTCGGCATATTTTATATTACCAACGGCGGGCTTAACTGGCTTGGTACTATCGATGGTTTTATAAACGGGACATGGGGCATAGCATTTCTGGGGCTTCTCGAGTGTATTGTTCTTGGCTGGTTATGGAAGATAGATATATTACGGAGACATGCAAACAGCAGGAGTGACTGGAAGCTTGGTAAGTGGTGGGATTACCTGATAAGACTTTTCATACCTTTGGTTCTTGGAACACTGTTTTTCTGGCAGCTTTTCGATGATATTAACACGGAAGGCGGATTCATTTGCAGCAGTGAAGGGCAATGGAATATAGCAAACTGCGTGGGGCTGTCGGTAGTTCTTTCGGTCCCGTTAATTGCGTTGGCATTCTCGCTTTATAAGAGGCGTGGGATAATGGAAAATGAATCAGAGAATCCCAAAACCGCTACAAAGGGAACCGCTGTTGGCTTTGTATGTCTTGTTGCTGGTTTTGGAGCAGCTGTTTTAATTATTCTTTGCTTAACAGGCGAAACGCATGTGGTGTTATTCGGCTGGACAGCACTGGGGATAAGTTGTTTAACAGTGCTTATTAGTAATTTGATCGTTCAAAAGTATCTTACTTCAGAGTCTAAGCCTTCGTGGTTCGCACGTTGGGCTGGTATTTTAGGCACTATGAATATAAGCGCCTGTGCGGCTATAAAACTATTTAATCTTGCTAAATCACTGCCAGAGAAATCTGAAGATGTTGTGATTGATGGTGAGCTTGGTGTGGTTTGTTATATCATTCTGGCTGCGGTGTTTTTGTTAATAGTAGGTGGATTAAGTTGGTGTTTCTACCGTGCTCTGGCAGTCAACAGTAAAACACCTGAGTCACAGCTGCCTGATGAAATTGGAGATGAGCAGGAACAGCAGCAGGATTAAAGGACTTCGAATTATTTATAGCCTTGGACGTGGTTCTTTGTGTATTTTTCGCAGGCTTTTGCTATATCAACGTCATTGATGTTTGCCAGCGTGCATAGCCATGCAAAAACATCGGCGAATTCTTCAATTTTGTTAGCTTGATCATCAGAAGCAAGGGCAGTAGCCAATTCCCCGACTTCCTCTATAAACCACATGAACGTTGCCTGGGTGCCGCGTTCCCGATCACGCCTGCCGTATTTTTCATTGATGAATTTTTGGAATTCGCCGATGTCCATATTACAAATTAATTAAGCAATAAGCTCAGAGAGCTTTGTTTTCTCGAATACAGATTTAGCCTGACTAATAGCCCTGGCATAAACCTTCTCTACCTTATTTGTGTATCTGCCCTTGGCATTAGCTTCGAACATGGTGTTTTGGCCGCCGACCGGACCATCAACCGCTTCAATAATCTGCAACATAGTGATCTTGTTTGCGTTCGCAGCCATGCTGAAACCACCGCGCGGTCCTCTTTTACTGCGAAGAATACCGGCACGTACCATCTGCTGCAGAATCTTCAGAAGATACTCAAGCGGGATATCGTATTCCCTGGATATCGTTTGTGACAAAATAATCTTCTGATCAGAATTCTTGGCGATGTAACCAAGAGCCAGAAGGGCATAACCTGTTGATCTTGTGATTTTCATTACTGAACTCCTTCAAAAAAATTATAAAAGACTAAAACATATTCTAAGTTTGTAAACCGTATTATATCCATTTTCTAAAAATAAGCTATAGGGATATTCCTTATTTTTAAGGTGTAAATACCTTATTATCAAGTAAAAATAGGCATACATTATAACAGGAATATGTATATAAAATTGACTTGTATAGTATAGTAACTAAAAGGCAAAGATATTATATCTACATGCAAGTCAAAAAGCATGTTAATTTTGGCAGATGTGGCAATATGGGTAAACTTAGAGCTGTTTTTAGCGAGAAAAACATCGTTAAGAGCCTTAAATTTCCCAAAAAACTTGACAGTCGGGCCGAGCTCTAATACGATTTTGCAAACTTTTACAAACATTCTTATGGAGAAAATGATGGCGGATATATGCCCAAGAATAAAGATAGAGTATCAGGATGAAGCAACTATAGTAGAATTTACCGATGACAAAATCCTTGAAGAGAAAGATATTCGAGATCTTGACAAAGCTTTATCGGCAATTATTGGCCAGGCCACCGGCATAAATATGATCCTTGATTTTTCTAATGTAAAATTTCTTTCGTCAGCTGTGCTTGGAATGTTGATCAGGCTGAGCAAGAGGATCTATGAAAATGAAGGCCAGTTAGCACTTTGTGGTATCAATCCTAAAATTTATGAAATTTTTAAGATAACGCGACTTAACAAAGTGTTCGATATCTATAAAAACATCGATGCGGCGATAGATAGATTAGCAGAATAGGACGTTAGATAGACAAAGAAAATGACTGATATTCATACTCATAAAGTAACGGTTCAAAGCAATTCAGAGGCCCTGAAAGAGTCATGGCAGTGGCTGTTGAAACAATTCGAGAGTATGGATTATAGCGATCATGACAGCTTTGCCGTTCACCTTGCCCTTGAGGAGGCGTTTTATAACGCGATCTCTCATGGGCATAAAATGAATATAGAGAAAAAGGTTGATATAGAGTTTAATGTTAGTCCTGAGAAGGTGGATATATATTTGACCGATAGCGGCCCCGGGTTTGATCCCAATACGATACCTGATTGCCGGCTGCCCGAAAACCTTTATAAGACCGAAGGCAGAGGTATCTTTTTGATGAAGGCTTATATGGACCTGGTTGAATATAATAAAAGCGGCAACTGTGTGCACATGGTGAGGCATCGAAACAGCAGTAAGGGTGTTACGGCTAAAAATAACTAAGCCGAAAGTATAAGCTATAAGAGCGGCAATCCTGGCCGCAGGAAGTTACAAGCGGAGCGGTTTTCGTCCAATAATTTTATCCAGTCAGCGATTTCTACAGATATTTTGCCAAATATTTGGAAAATTTTACATACCTGACTAAGTCTCTCCCCGTGGTGTCCGATTTTATTACTGTCGGATAATGTTATGATTTAAGGATAAAAAATGAACTTCTACGAAAACATGTTTTCACCACACTATCAGTTGAACGAACAAATCGCCAGGCAAGTGTTTGAGGCTTTGCCTGAAGGCAGCCCGCTAATGGTTATAATGGACAGGGAATCGAATACCTGGCCAAGTGAATCGCAGGCTTTTGTCGAGTTGGGTATTGGACAGGAATATCTCGATAAGCTTCGCAGTAAAATAGATGACGGCCAGGAGCCGGTCATTGCACGCTACAACAATAATATGATTGCCTGCTCATCGATCACAACAGATAAAAGCAATGCCGGGTATATTGCGATAATCTGTCCTGAGGATGAGCCGGAAAAGGCTATGGCGAATATCGACCTTATCGAGATCATACTCAGTCAGATCAATCTTATAGCCAGGCTGATCGAGAAAAATACCCTGCTGTATGAACTACAGATGAGGCACCAGCCGGGCTCTATGGGCTATCTGGAGACCGAGGCGGCCTACAACTAAATTCGAACAGGCGCTCCATAAATTGTAAAGTGTGATTAAATCACTCCAAAAGCACAACTTACGATTGCTTTTGCGGCAATTATTGCTATAATTCCCGTATCATAGATTGTTTAGATTATGAGGTACAGGAATTGAAATTTCAGGTTTTCAAAGACGGCTCAACTGCCAAAGAAATGGATCTGGGGGGAACATATCTATTTGGTAGCGACGGCATTCCGCTACGTAGAGGCCAGGTCACATTTGAAAACGGTATTCTAAACTGCGATAAAGGCAATATCGAGACGGCAGGTATGGCTATTTTATGGCCCGTCAGGGGATATGGCAAAATAATGCTGCCTACGACCTGCCTGCCTGAACGTGACAGGCCTTATATATTAAACGTCGAACTCGCACGCGGCAAGCTTATGCAAATCGTCAATAACTGCGAGGAGTGGTCCTTGTTCGGTAATAATTCGCTTGGGCTCGTTTATAAAGATGCCCGCCAGCTGTTTACCAGGGCATTGCAGAATATATCCGATCCTCCGAAGGCGGCTAAGTTGGCGGACGACGCTCTTCGCAAAGCCATTAAATTCAGCGATCATTTTACTTTAAAACAAGCCGACCTTATGCTCAAACACCGGGTCAACAATCGAAGCATAAGCAGAGCGGCGTTGGGTTGTATTGTCGATCCCAAACAGGTCGGCAAGGAAGAATATATTAAAACTATGCAGGAAATTGCCGGCTGTGCCTATGTCCCTGTGAACTGGGCTGAAATCGAAAAAAGCAGGGGACAATATGATTTTGCGAAACTCGATAACTGTATCAAAGCTTTGATCCATAAGAGGTTCATGCTGACAGTTGGTCCGCTGCTACAGTTCGATAAACAGCATATCCCACAATGGTTAATAGGCCAAAAAGCAAGCTTTGAGAAGATACGTGAATGCGCCTACAGGTTTGTTTATGAGATGGTAGAGAGATATTCTTCCGTCATAAAGAACTGGGTGGTTGCCGGCGGATTCAACTGTAAGAATTATTTTGGTTTCAATTTCGAACAGATACTCGAGATGACCCGGGCGGCGTGTATGTCTGCAAAGGATGGTGATGCCAGGGCAAGAAAGATCATCGAGATACATGATCCGTGGGGACAGTACTATGCTACAACGCAGGGTACGATCCCGCCTTTGGTTTATATGGATATGGTCATACAAAGCGGTGTGAATTTTGATGTGTTCGCGCTTCAGATGGATTTGAGCTCGACAAAAAGGGATATGATGCAGGTCTCGTCATTGCTCGATTATATGGCGCCGGTTGCAAAGACATTCTATATAACTTCACTTAACGTTCCAAGGGGCTATGCTAATGAGCATAGCCAGGAACAGATAAACAGCCAACAGGGCCAGTGGTTGGAGTGTTTGTACAGGATCAGTCTCAGCAAGCCGTTGGTGGATACCGTAATTTATTCGCTCCTCGCAGATGAGCCTGAAAATGCGGCGGGACACAGCGGGCTAATAACCGAGAAGCTCGAACCAAAGGATGCTTTTCTAAGACTGCGAAAGCTTCGAAAAATAATATGCACTAAATAGCATGGGGCAGTTGTAATAATACAAATGGATAATCCAAGGGTATGGATGCTCAGAAGAACAATATAAACATTTCAGCCTTTTTTCTGGTAATTGTTTCAGCGTCATTATCTACACTGGTTCTTTCTTACGGTATTTTATCATGCGGCAATGAAGCTCTTAATATCAGCCTTGAAAGCAGGATAAACCCGAATGTAGCCGAAGCAGCGAGTATGGTAAGACTGCCGCAAATAGGATTAAGCAGGGCGGCGGCTATTATAGAATACAGAAAAACGGCTCGATTCGAATCGTGGCGGGATCTGCAGAATGTAAAAGGCATTGGGCCTAAAATAAGTGAGCGATTAAAAGGCTATCTCAAATTCGATTAGGATAAGTATAAAATATGAGTGACTGGGAAATCAAAAAACCATTGGGGCAATGTTCCGGGACCGAGAAAGAGATCGAACCCGGGCAGGAATTTTATGCGGCGCTGGTCGAGACGACGGAAGGATTGCAACGACGTGATTTTTGCGCCGAATACTGGGAAGAAAATCAGCCTGAGGTGTTCTGCTATTGGAAGAGCAAACTGCCTGATCCGGATGAGAAGAAGCAGATATTCGTGAATGATGAAATGCTTATGGCTTTTTTTGAAAGGCTCGAAAAAGAATCCGAGCAGGATAAGATCAATTTCCGATTCGTTATAATGCTCGTTCTTATGCGAAAGAGAAAACTCAAATATGACTCGACAAAAACAGAGGATGGTAAAGAATTATGGCGGTTAAGAGTAGTCGGCTCGGATCAGTATGTTGAAGTGGTCAATCCGCATCTTAATGAAGAACAGATCGAACAGCTGTCGTCACAGATCGGTGAAATTTTACAGGTAGAATTATGACCATGAAACCTGATTGGCAAAAATATTATTTGTTAGCCCTTTTGATCTCTATGATGTTTCTTATTGGTTGTGAGCCGGCTGATGTAGTTCCACCATTAAGGCGATGTCCCGGTAAAAGTGCTCCTGCCGAAGCCCTGGCACAACTAAAAACAAACACAGCTGGTATTGTGGAATTCAAGGCTAACGGTAAATGTAAAGCCCAGTATTATGATGCCAAAGGAAATGTGAGAAAAGAGCAGTTTAATGTAATGGCGTTCGTTGATCCGCCTGACCAGATACGTTTTTTCGGTGATATTGCATTTAACGCACGAGGGCTCGATGTCGGCGCCAATACAGATGATTTCTGGTTCGCGGCTAAGCCAAAAGAGCTTGGTAATATCTATATCTGGGGGCAATGGTCACAGCGGCAAAGAGGGTCCCAGATACTGATGAGCCCGCAGGTACTGCTGGAGGCGTTCGGGCTTATTTTTTCTGAAGCTGATATAAAATGGCAACTGGAAAATAAAGATGAGTATGACATTTTGACACGGTTGGATGAGCATGGCAAAACCGCCGAAAAGATCCATATATATAACTGTAATTACACTGTGAGCAAGATCGAATATTACGATGTCAATCAACAGCCGATCATGTCGGTCGCGATGGCGGATTATCAGGAATTTAATGAAAAAAATATACTGCCTAATGAAATTACTATTGCTCATTATAAATCTGACGGTAAGATGGACACCTTTAATATTAAATTGAGTTCGCTCAAGCCTTTACGAAAGAAGAATGCTAAGAGATATGAACGGCCGAAGTCGAAGGGATTTAAAGAGATTTATAAACTTATTCGCGGCGAGGCAATAAAACAGCAATAAGGAAAAACAATGATTAGACCTGCCTTGAAAGAAAAAATTGGATCAGGAATATTAGTGCTCGATGGAGCAATGGGAACCCAGCTGATCGCCCGTGGAGCGCCGGTTGGTGTATGCAATGATTACCTCTGTGTTGAGTCACCTGAAATAGTAAAATCAGTTCACCAGGCTTATATCGATGCAGAGAGCGATGCTGTGTTGACAAATACGTTTGGAGCGAATAGCTTCACATTAAAGCGTCACGGCTATGCTGGTGAAGTGCAACAGATTAATTCTGCGGCTGTTAAGATCGCCCGGGAAGCAGCTGGTGATAATAACTATGTGCTCGGTGATATCGGGCCGACTGGGGAACTTTTAAAACCGCTTGGAATGACGGAGCCACAGGACGTACAGGATGCCTTTAGGGAACAGGCAGCAGCTTTAGTCAAAGCCGGCGTTGACGGGCTTATTATCGAGACTATGACTGCTATCGAGGAGATCGAACTGGCTGTAAAAGCGGCTAAGTCGATCGCCGGTGACCTGCCGGTTTTCGCGTCGATGTCGTTTGAGGCTGTAAAAAATGATTTTAGAACCATGATGGGAATTAGCGTTGATGCTGCTGTCGCAAAGTTAGTGCCTCTTGATATAGATGCGGTAGGTTTTAACTGCGGTAAGGCAAGTCTGGAAGACTATATCGCGCTGACGGAGAAATTCGCCTCAGCTATAAAGGCATCGGGTGGGGCGGTTAAACTGTTAGCTGAGCCCAATGCCGGCTTGCCGGAGATTGTTGGTACAGAGGCGGTCTATAGAGTTACACCTGACGAATACGCTACTGCTATAGAAAAGATCAAAGCTGCTGGCGCTTCTATAATTGGAGGTTGTTGCGGTACGACTCCAGAGCACTTAAAGGCTGCTGCTGATAAGTTGAAGAATAATTCATAACATCCAAGCAAGATTGCTTCGCCTTGCTCGCAATGACATTAAGCGTTTCTTCAATTTTTAGAAGTCACCTTAACCATTCAGCAGATTTCCTATCAACTCGATGGTTTTTTCTGTTGCGCCCTGGTTATCTTTAATTACCTGTCGGCCGTTGTCGGCGATTTGCTGACGGTAGCTATCATCGGATAGGCATTTCTGTAGAGCAGCTAATAGTTCGTCTTTATCCCCTACCTGGATGGCTCCGTTACCATCGAGCAGTGCGTCAACGGTCTGTTTGAAGTTAAACGCACCCGTTCCGAAGATTGTACATTTGCCTAAAGCGGCTGATTCCATCATATCCGAGCCGCCCATAGGCACTAGGCTTCGCCCAACGAAAATAATCGTCGCGAGAGAATAAAACTTCCTCAGATCGCCCATAGTGTCGCCGAGAACAATTCGTCGCTTGTCGCTCGTGACTTGTCGCTCGTTTGTTGAATTGCTTGCTGATTTTATCTTGCTGTAACGGATCAGGGGGAATCCATTGTCTTCTATAAGCTGAGCAACTTCGTCGAATCGTTCGGGCTTGCGAGGAACAATGACCAGCCTGATGTCTTTGAACCTGTCATCTTTAATAAGCTCTTTGTAAACTTCGATGATGGGCTTTTCTTCGTCGTTGCCTGTTCCACCAACAACCCAGAGTTTGTCACCTGCAATATTTAATTTATCAGCAAGTTCATTTGCGCCATCTATTTTTTCCGCTACCTGTGCGGTATCATATTTCAATGAGCCGGTGACAACAACCTTATTGTCATCACAACCAAGTTCTCTGAATCGCTGGGCATATTGCTCGGTCTGGGCCAATATCAGGTCGATACGCTTAAACATTCTCGCCGCGATGGTTTTGATCTTTTTATACCTGCCGTAGCTTCTGTCGCTTATCCTGCCATTGGCAACTATTATCGGCACTTTTCGTTCATGGGCTGTCTTGGCAAAGTTAGGCCAGACTTCGAGCTCCATCAATATACAAATACCCGGATTTATATTCACAAATGCCCGGTACATGGTCCATGAAAAGTCGAATGGGAAATAGCAAATCTGTAACTTATTACCATATAACGAATCTGCCCGGGCGTAGCCGGTATCGGTAGTAGTTGTGATGAGGATTTCATGATCGGGGAATTGCTGTTGGAGTTTTGTTACAATGGTTCGCGTTGCGTTTACTTCGCCAACGCTGACTGCGTGTATCCAGATACATTTTTTGTCGGGATTTTTTCTTGTTATACGTCCCCTGCGGTCGGCAAAGCCTTTGTTATAACGGCCGTGACGCAACCGCCTATAAATGACAACCGGGCTATAAAGAGCTGCGGCCAATAGATATGCAACGTTCAATAAGTATTTCATAGATAAATCCTGCTCATTTGTTGAAACATCATATTGGCAAGGCGTTGATATGTCAAATGGTTGATGCGGGTATTACTTAATGTGTAAAAATCTTAATTGGCAGTATCAAACCAATAATGTGCTATTAGTGCTATATCGTATAAATTTATTACACCGTCTCTCACGGCTGGTGCAACATCATATTTATTGTGCCAGTTACTGCTGCTGGCAGTTTCCAGCCAATGACTGATTAATTCGGCAAGATCTAATCCATCGACAAAACCATCACCGTCGCCCGGTGCAACATCGACAACCTCAGCATAATTAATTGGTTCGAATTCTAATGCTGGATCATCTTGAGTAAAGAATCCGCCGCCTCTAAGAACGAGATTGAAATTAATGAACAAATTCATGCCAATTATGCCATCCAGCGTTCCGCCTTCAGGTGAAGCGATATCGAGCCATATAGCTGGGACATTTTCGAAACTTAGCCATTGGCCAATAGCAGGGATCTCCAACTTGTCGATGTAATAGCCTGGAGCCATAGTTACTTCACCAGTGACCCCAATAATTTCTACTTCAAATTCAGGCTCGCATGGATCGAGCTCTAACATTGCTGCCATTCTACTTCCGATGACAGTGACCTGCGCACCGGTATCGAGCATAAATCGATCCTGATCTATAGCTGTTCTTAGCCCGTCATATAAGCTGACACTGTGCACAAAATAGATGCTTTGAGACTGATTGCCGATAATAGTCGAAGGACTGCCCGGGTCAAAATCAAGATCCAATGTGTCTATTACATAAGCCACATTTGCAGCTCCAAGAGGACGAAGTTCCAGAGGGATCCAGTTTGAATAGCTTGGACAGTTACTATCATTGTAATCGTAAAGCCTAATGTCCGGCGAAGTATATTGGTTACTGTCTCTAATAACTGTAACTTGTGTATCATTTTTTATTGAGGTATCAAAGAAAACTGATAAAGGGGTCCCGATCGCTGTTATAAGGTCTGGATTATTTTCGAACGGTGCATCACCAACTGCAACAGAAACATTCGTTTCGCCTACCATGTTAGACCTGTCCCATACAAGGTCGTTAGGCTCGATAACTCCTAAGCCATCTATGAAAAGGCCAAGTGGCTGACTTACATAAGCATCAACGGTCCCTGTTACGCCGGATATGGGGATGAAATTGTCGGTTAAATATTGTTGCTTTGGTAGTCCGCCGGAATCAAATAATCCCATTTGAACAGCGTTATTATAACCTATAACACTGGCACTGGCACCGGTATCAAAAATACCAATAGAGTAATTTGCTTCGGGATTGCTGACAGGATAACCTCCAACAACTTCATCTTGTGGATAAGCGAATAAGTCCAGTTCCGCTGCCCTTTCATTTGTGACCGTCACTACAATCCAGGGTACAAATCCATCAACAGGTGGTGAATATATTGTAAATGCAGTTACAGAATTGTTCTGTTGAGAATTAGTTGCACTTTCTTCTTCGCTGGGATTTCGTCTAAGTTCAATTGTTTTAGAGCTTAATTTTTGATTCGTGTATTTTACGTTATTACTGCGAGGCACTGGTTCACCAGGTTGCTCTATGATTCTGCGAATCTTCAGGCTTGCCGGCCCCAGTATATCCACTTTTTCACTATGGCCGAAATTAATTTCAGCTCCTGCGTGGAAACATAAACCAGCTATTGAAATTAAAATTAGAAAACACTGCCACATTAACAAATGTCCACCCCGATCATACACCACCCATAATTTATGATGATATTATATCATATAAGGCATTCTATTACGATAAAAAAACGGCCATGCTGCTGCAAAAGTATGTAATGTAAGGAGTTATCTTAAAGCGGATATTACATTGAGGTAAAATGAACCATGTTTTGGGATGGCTTCTAGTAGTATTAATCGCCTGTACATTTTATTAATATAATCTGTTATGCCAACATTTTTGAGAAATCTGAAAATTCTATTTGACAATATTTCAATTCAGGCTATAATACTATTCCGATTGGAATGGTGATATATGAAATGAAAGTATCAAAAAGAAGCCAATATGCTTTGAGAGCGATTTTAGAGCTTTCTATACGAAACAGCGGTAAACCGCTTAAAGCTAAAGATATAGCTAAATCACAGGGTATTTCACTGAGATTCCTTGAAATTATATTAAATGATCTAAAACACGCCGGTTTCGTGATATCCCGTCGTGGAAATGAAGGGGGGTATATTCTCTCTAAAGAACCGGCTGAGATATATCCTAGGGATATTATTGAGTATATAGAAGGTTCTACTATCGTAGGGCCGGCAGAATCTGAATTTCGTAATGGAGCCATAAAAAGACTTTGGGATAATATAAATGGGGCTATTGCAAAGGTGTGTACTGATACAAATTTTGCAGAAATGGTTGAATATGAAACCTTTTTGAGAGAATCAGAATCGCCATCTTACTGTATATAAATAAGGATTTTTTTGATTTAAAACTATAGTGAAGCTATAGGTAAAGTGGGAAAATAAATGGGCATTGATATTAAACAAATCTTAGAAGAGACGGATAAGCTGAAACCCCCAGGTTTCCTTGAAGTATGTTTAAATCTTTTTGGTGAAAAAATTGCCTTGGCTTCAAGTTTTAGCGCTGAAGATCAGGTTATAACCGACATGCTCTTCAGGGTTACTGATAATCCAAGAATATTTACGTTAGATACAGGCAGGCTGCCGCAAGAAACGTATGACGTTATGGAAGAAACCAGACAAAGGTACAAAGCGAATATTCAAATCCTGTTTCCAGATCATGAGCAGGTAGAAGAAATGGTGGCTGAGTATGGACCGAATCTGTTTTATGAAAGTGTTGAAAATCGGAAACTATGCTGTCGGGTAAGGAAGATAGAGCCGCTCAAGCGGGCATTGAAAGAACTTGACGCATGGATATGTGGGCTAAGATCAGAGCAATCACCTACGAGGCAGAAGCTTGAAAAAATCGAATGGGATGAATCGTTTGGTTTAATAAAAGTTAATCCGCTTGTGGACTGGACAACTGAACAGGTGTGGCAATACATCGAAGATAATAACGTACCTTACAATAAGCTCCACGATAAAGGGTATCCAAGTATAGGCTGTGCTCCCTGTACAAGAGCAATTGAGCAGGGACAGGATATTAGAGCGGGGCGCTGGTGGTGGGAAGAGCCGGAACATAAAGAATGTGGATTGCATTTGCATGAAAAAAAGAGTCAGGTGAAACAATAATGGATCATTTAGAAGAATTAGAATCACAAAGTGTTTTTATATTTCGAGAGGCATACAGATCATTTAAAGACCTGGTGATGCTCTGGTCGATAGGCAAAGACAGTACAGTCTTGTTATGGTTAGCCAGAAAAGCGTTTTTCGGTCATGTGCCGTTTCCTCTTATGCATATTGATACATGCTTTAAGATCCCAAAAATGATCGAGTACAGAGACCGCTTTGCCTTAGAGTGGAAGCTTAATTTGATTGTCGGTAAAAACGAAACAGCATTAGAAAGAAAAGAGACTTTTCCTGACGGTAATCTGACAAGAATTCAATGCTGCTCAAGTTTAAAGAGTGAAGCTCTTAAGCATACCCTCAGTGGTGAATGGCCCCGTTGGATAATTAATCATAAAACCGGGAAATATGACCGACATGAAAATGGTAAGCCATTTACCGGTGTAATAGTCGGTGCAAGATCGGATGAAGAAGGGAGCCGAAGTAAGGAGCGGTATTTTTCTCCGAGAGATCAGCATAATGACTGGGATGTCGGAGATCAGCCGCCAGAGCTATGGAACCAGTTTAAGACTGATTTCGCGCCGGGAACGCATGTAAGGATACATCCGTTACTGGATTGGACAGAGCTGAACATCTGGGAGTATATAGACAGAGAGAATATCCCTATCGTCGATCTATATTTTGATCATGGACAAGGGCGGCGATATCGTTCTCTCGGCTGCTCTCCATGTACAACTCCGGTCGAATCGACAGCAAAGAATACTAAAGAGATCATTGAAGAGCTAAGAAGCGGCAAGTTCGCAAATATCGCTGAACGCTCCGGCAGACAGCAGGATAAAGAAGACGGGGCAGGTTTAGAGACACTGCGTCGTAGTGGATATATGTAGTTTAACAGGTTTATTATTATGCAAAACACAAAACATTTAAAAGATGAATCCCGTGAGCAGATGAATATTGTAGTGATCGGTCATGTAGATCACGGTAAAAGTACGGTAATCGGCAGATTGCTTGCCGATACTGATTCGCTGCCCGAGGGCAAGCTGGAAGATGTCAAAGCAATGTGCTCTTATAATGCAAGGCCTTTCGAATATGCCTTTCTGCTTGACGCATTAAAAGACGAACAGGCACAGGGTATAACCATTGATTCGGCAAGGTGCTTTTTTAAATCAGCTAAAAGGGAGTATATAATTATTGATGCACCCGGCCATATTGAGTTTTTGAAAAATATGATCTCCGGTGCCGCAAGAGCTGAAGCGGGACTTCTTGTTATAGATGCAAAAGAAGGGGTACAGGAAAATTCCCGTCGACACGGCTATTTACTCAACATGCTCGGGATTAAGCAGGTAGTCGTTCTCGTTAATAAAATGGATCTGGTAGATTATTCAGAGGATGCTTACCGGCAGGTTGAGCAGCAATACCGTGAATTTCTGAATCAAATTGGCACCAGCCCAAGAGCATTTATACCTGTTAGTGCAAGGGATGGAGTAAATATAGCCCAAAATTCTTCCGAGACGCCATGGTTTGAAGGCTTGTCAGTGCTTGATGCTCTTGATAGTTTTGAAAAAGAACCTTTGCCGGTTGATCTGCCATTGCGGCTTCCAGTTCAGGATGTTTATAAATTTACCGAAGAAGGTGACGACCGCAGAATAGTTGCCGGCAGAATAGAAACCGGTACTTTAAATATCGAAGATGAGGTAATATTTCTTCCATCCGGCAAACGAACTAAGGTTAAAAGTATTGAAGGATTTAATGTTAAAGCTCAAAACACCACAAAAGCAGGGCAATCAACCGGTATAACTCTTGAAAAGCAAATATACGTAACCTCAGGTGAACTTATGTGCAAAGTTAGCCAGGAACAGGTTAGTGTCGGTACCCATTTGAAGGTAAATGTTTTCTGGATGGGCAGACAGCCCATGGTTAAAGGCAAACGATATAAGCTTAAATTAGGTACTGCTCGTGTTCCGGTCTGGCTTCGTGATATAGTTACTGTTCTTGACGCATCTGAGTTAACAACCGATTCAAACAGACAGCAGATAGAGCGACATGATGTAGCGGAATGTGTTCTTGAAACTTTAAAGCCAATAGCTTTTGATCTGAATACAAATATCGCGCAAACGGGGCGATTTGTGGTAATTGATAATTATGAGATAGCCGGAGGCGGTGTAGTTCTTGAAGGGTTGCAGAAGCAAAAAGATATGACAACTGAAAGGGTCGAGCAGCGGGAGAAAAACTGGGAGAGAAGCAGGATTACGCCCGTTAATCGAGCTAATAGATACAGCCAGAGATCAACGTTAGTTTTGATAAGCGGCCCTGCAGGTGTAGGCAAAAAGCAATTAGCGAAAGCGCTTGAGGAAGATTTGTTTAACAGTGGAAGGCTTGTCTATTACTTAGGATTAGCCAACAGGGAGCTTAGTTTTGAATCTGACATTGATGTGAATAATTACAGAGATGAACAAATAAAAAGGCTGGGCGAAGTATCACATCTCTTTACGGATGCGGGCTTGATCCTTATTACAACAATAAGCGGGTTGGATAATTATGAGTTAGATATTATAAAACAGCTTAACCAGCCTAATGACTGCAGAGTAATAAATATAGGCGAGAATATTTTTACTAATAGTCAAATCGATCTGCAATTGGATGAAATGACAGACACGGCCGATGCGCTGAGACAGATAAGAGAGCTTCTTGCAGAGAAGAAATATATTATTGAGTATTACTTGTAGCCGGTGAAATAATGAATAGACAAGAGCCAATTTTGCAAATACCTGAAAGTGTTAAAAAGGATACATTAGGGTATCGTGAAAAGGTGAATGAGTTTCTTAAAGGAAAAACTTCACCGGCGGAATTTCGCGCTTATAGAGTGCCTATGGGTATATATGAGCAGCGAAATGCCGGTAAATATATGGTTCGCATACGGATAGGAGCTGGCATACTTACTTCTCAACAGGGGCGGAAAATAGCCCGTTTGAGCAAACGATATGGAAACGGTATTATTCATGTTACTACAAGGCAGGATATTCAAATACATGCGGTTGATATCGAGCATACATGCGATATATTAGAGCAGCTTCTTAAAGTCGATTTGAGCACTAGGGGCGGAGGAGGGAATACAGTACGCAACGTCACGGCGTGCTCTCGTTGTGGTGTATGTCCCCAAGAAGTATTTAATGTCGGCCCTTATGCGATCGCAACCGCTGAATATCTTCTTCAGAATAAGGACTCTTTCAATTTGCCGCGAAAATACAAGATAGTTTTTTCAGGATGTAGTGAGGATTGCTCACTTGCCTCAGTTGCTGATCTGGGTTTTTTTGCAAAGAAACGAAATGGCACAATGGGTTTTTCAGTTTATGCAGCAGGCGGTTTAGGTTCCAGCCCTAATGTGGCAATTCGAATTGAAGATTTTATTGAAGCTAAAGATGTTTTTCTGGTTGCTGAAACTATAAGAAAACTCTTCGACGAACATGGTGACCGTACGAATCGCAACAGAGCCAGATTACGTTATGTGCTAAAGAGGCTGGGAGAAGGAGAATTTATCCAGTTATACAAGTCATATAAAGAAAAAGTCATTGAACAGGGACTTTTGGGGCAAATACCAGTCATAAGGGAAATGCCTTTATTTAGCGAGCAAAAGCGACCTAATGAAGATAGAGTATTACTGAATATTAAATCCGGGATATTAAAAGAAAAACAAGATGGTTTATTTTCAGTCAACCTTAATCTTCAGCTTGGTGATATACCAGCAGGAGATCTATTAGTTGTTGCAGATATTTCAGAAAAATATGGCAATTCAATTATCAGAACAAGCCAGCTTCAAAATTTGATAATTACCTCTGTTCCTGCAGATAATTTAAAAAATGTTGACAATGTTTTGGGCAACTTGAGCATTGATATTAGCGGTAGAGCAAAGAACAATATTGTCCCATGTACAGGAGCATCTACTTGTAAACTTGGATTTTGTCTTTCGAGAGGATTGGCTTCTGCGATATCGGACAAGTTAAATGAAAATGGTATCTCAATACATGGTACTGTCATAAGAATAAGCGGATGCCCCAACTCATGCGCCCAGCATCATATTGCGGAGATTGGCTTACAGGGCAGAGCAAAGAGAGTTAATGACAGGTTGATGCCTTGTTATGATATTCTTGCCGGCGGTGCAACTGTAGAGGGCAAGGCAAAATTGGCAGAAAAAATTGCGACAGTACCTGCGAAATCGATCCCTGATGCCTTAGCGAAGGTTTTCGAAAATAAATCTACTGAGATTCGTCAATTGAAAGAAGTGCTATCAGATTATGAAAATTTTTCGGCCGAGTTTCCAGATGAATATTTTTATGACTACGGAGCAAAAGAGCCTTTTACATTGCTTACTAAAGGCTCGGTTAAGGGAAAATGAATCATGTAATTAAAGAAATCTACGCTTATGATGAGAGTGATACTTCAAGCATTGTTGAAGATATTACTTTTTTGCCTCTTGCGGTTAATGTGAATGGTCTCAAATGTCTTGTTGTCGGCGGCGGCAGAGTTGCTTTAAGAAAGGTTAAGACTTTATTAAACGCCGGTGCTCTTATAACTATAATTGCTCCAGATGTTCATGAAGAGCTCCAGGATTTAGTTGATAATAATACAATTACGTGGCTCTCGAATGAATATCAGCCAAAGCAGATTACTAATTATGATTTCATTATAGCAGCAACTTCTGATAAGGTTCTCAATGTCAGAATCGGCAAAGATGCTAAACGATTGAAGAAATTATATTGTATCGTCTCGTCTGGACAGCATTCACAAGTAATCTTTCCTGCGATACATAGCCAGGATGGAATAATGCTTGCTGTACATTCAAACGGCCTTAATTGCCGTCGTTCTAAGCAGGTGCGTGACGATATCGCCCGCTATTTACAAGGTAAACATCATTTGAATGAAGAGTTTCTTGTATTCGGTTTTAAGCATTGTGAGCTTCCTGCAGAAATTTCGAGAGGTTTAAATCATTTTGCTCGTAAGGCTGATTTACAGGATTCATTATCTAATACACTTATAATTTCTACATGTCAGCGATGGGAATGCTATATTAGCAGCAAGACGCCAAGAAAAGATTTAAGAAAGATATTTTCGTTATTAGAAAGCAAATTAA
Organism: Sedimentisphaerales bacterium; assembly: GCA_028282745.1. GTDB lineage: Bacteria > Planctomycetota > Phycisphaerae > Sedimentisphaerales > Anaerobacaceae > JANQHJ01. The sequence goes on from JANQHJ010000007.1 coordinate 20,300, forward strand.
ATGCTGAGATAACCCAATATCTACCCAATGCTTACTTTAGGTATGACAACGCAGCATATCATCATCTCCTGAGTATTCTGGTTGGGCTGGATTCACCACTGATTGGAGAAACCGAGATAATTTCACAAGTGCGTTCGGCAATGTCTCGATATCTAAGCCAGACGAAAAATCTGCTAACAGGGATATTTGAGAGTACGATACTGGCTTCACGTAAGATCAGAAATTCATGCGGACTGGAACCAACCCAGATCAGCTGGGCAGATGTTGTAGTTTCAGCTATTCTCGAAAAAATAAACATCCAGAAAGCACCAAATGTTCTCATTATTGGAACTGGAAAACTGGCAGAGTCGATCATTAATAAATGTTCCCAGGCAACAATGAAGATAAAGAGCTTATCGGATCGTTTAGAAGATACTCTTCTTGATGTGATAGTGATTTGTTCAGAGCTATCCCATGGTGGATTTGATCTGTCCGATTTTAAATGTTCGTCTGGAATGATAATATTAGACATGGAAGGTAATAACGATTCCCTGTTTAAAAATAATAACAATATTCGTTACTATAAAGCTAAAGACATTGCGTATAGGCCCATTGACAACAATTTAGCTGGGATCATTGCTTCTGCCAGGATCAAAACTATAGAACAATCTTTGGTAAGGTATGGTCTTACGAAAAAACTTTCTATACCCGCGGATGAATTGAAAATTGGAACAAGAGCAAGTGATCTGGCTATAGCTCAGACGGATGAATTTATGCGAATGCTCAAATCTCTTGCGCCAGAGGTGAGTTGTTCAATTGAAACTTTTAATTCGCCCGGCGATCGAGATAAAATTACTCCTCTGCCAAAGGTAAAGGATGATGACTTCTTTACCTGCGACATTGACTCTGCCTTGCTTTCAGGTAAAATAGATATTGCATTACATAGCGCAAAGGATATGCCGCAAAAGATTCGAAATGAATTGTATGTAGCTGGAGTAACACCAAGTATTGCGAACTGGGAATGCCTTGTATCCAAGTCCGGCTTGAAATTGATGGAATTACCTGCGGGCTCTGCTGTGGGTATTTCAAGTGAGCGTAGGCGCAAGCAAATAGAAGAGTTAAGGCCTGACCTTAAAGCAGTTGATATAAGGGGAAATGTGCCCAATCGAATAGCACAAATGAATAGCGGGAAATATGATGCACTGATCCTGGCAGCGGTTGGTCTGATCCGACTTGGTATGCAGCAGCATATTACTGAAATATTTAGAGAAAGCGTTTTTCCTTCGACTCAGGGGCAAGGATCCCTCGCTATTGTTATAAGAGAAGAGGATGAGCAATTACGCAGATTCTTAAAGCCGTTGGATCTGGGGAATAAGGAGGGGCTTCCATGGCGATAGGGAAAGTTTATCTTATTGGCGCAGGCCCCGGTGCAGCAGATCTCATTACATTAAGAGGCATCAGGGCTATTCGGAAATCTCAAGTTTTGATTTTGGATTATCTTCTTCCGAATCATTTCCTGGATGAGTTACTAATTGATATTAAGAATAAGCAAGTTGAATGGTTAAAAAACGATAGTCAACGTAAGGGGCAGGGTCAGATCAATGATATGATGTTAAAGGCCTCATTAGAAGGCAAATCGGTTGCAAGAATTAAGACAGGCGATCCTCATATATTTGGCAGGGGGATGGAAGAGCTTGAATTCCTGGTAAATAATGGTATTGCAACTGAAGTCATACCAGGATTATCAGCTGCTACAGCATTTTCATCATTGACTGATTATGCTTTAACTCAAAGAGTAAAGGGGAGTTCTTTTGCCGCAGTTACAGCAAGGTGTGTTGGTGGAGAAATAAATGAAAAATTTCCCAAAGCGGATTCGCTTATAATTTTTATGGGCGTAGCTGTATTTGAGAAAGTTGTGGAAAAGCTTCTCGCCGATGAATGGTCACCTGAAACGCCGACATTAATACTGGAAAAAGTCAGTATGCCGTGGCAAAGGCAAGTAAAGGGGACTTTGTCTTCGATTGCTGCTGATATGAGGCATGCCAATATAGAAGCTCCAGCGATATTAATTGTTGGACAGGCGGCGAGTTTGGACGAGCAACAATCATTAAGACCAAGAATATTATTTACCGGATTAGATCCTGCAAACTTTTTGGCTTTAGGGGTCATAGTTCATTGGCCTGCAATCAAAGTCGTAAGAAATAAGGTTGACTTTGAAAAGCTGCCCGCACTTGCAAAACAGCTTTTAGATGGAAATCTTGAATATGTCATATTTACCAGCAGAACAACCGTTCGGATGTTTTTCGAAGGACTCGGAGATTTAGGACGAGATTGCCGTGTTCTTGCCAATGCCAAAGTTGTTGCGTGCGGTGCCGGAACAAGCAGCCTGCTGAAAGAAAATGGAATCATAGCCGACCTTACTCCCGAAGGTATGGGCTCGAAAGCAATATTATCTACTGTAAACGATACATCAAAAAATATATTGCTGATACAAAGTGGCACAGCTACCGAAGCTCTTGCCAACAAATTAGCGTCGAAGCTCGGCAGGATTACTCGTTTGTGCCTGCATAAAGTAGTTCCACACCATGAGCTTGGTAAACAATTACCGGAGCATGATGTGATTTATTTTACTTGCCCATCCGGAGTAAGAGCTTACTGGCAAAAGTATGGTAAGGGCGCTTTTGAAAAAGAAGTCTGGTGCATAGGTGATGTGACTATGGATCAGATAAATGAATATGGAATTGAAGCAAAGGTAGTGAATCCTTATGTTTCCTAAAATAAGAATGCGACGAATCAGAGATAATGAAAGATTACGTAAACTCAGTCTTGAGACTACTCTTGGTGTCAACGACCTGATTTTGCCGTTATTTATAATAGATGGTAAAAATGAAGCTCAGAATATCCCGTCAATGCCGGGAGTTCAGAGAATAACTGTCGATTTGATCGAGAAGTTCCTGGATAAAACACGGGTTCCTGCGGTGCTTCTATTTGGTGTTCCGGGGCCGGAGAAAAAAAGTAGTTTGCCAAGCGCCGCATTTGATGATACCGGCTTAATCCCTCGGGCGATACATACTGTTAAGCAAGTACGTCCTGACATAGCTATTATTACTGATATTTGTCTTTGTGCTTATACAGATCACGGGCATTGCGGGATTGTTGACGCGGGCTCTGTGGACAATGATAAAACATTGCCGCTTTTATCTAAGATGGCATTGACTCATGCCAGGGCAGGGGCTGATATGGTCGCACCTTCGGCAATGATGGACGGTCAGGTTGCGGCTATCAGGAAGGTTTTGGATAGTCATAATTTCACCGAAACGGCTATAATGTCATATGCTGCAAAGTTTGCTTCAAGCTTCTACGGCCCTTTTCGCGATGCCGCTAAATCTGCTCCATCATCCGGCGATAGAAGTTCGTACCAACTTCCAGCAGGTAATAGACAGGAAGCTATTCGTGATGCTCTGTTAGATGAATCGGAAGGGGCTGATTGGCTAATGGTTAAACCGGCCATGCTTTATCTCGATGTCATACAAGAATTGAGACAAAAGACTCATCTGCCAATAGCGGCTTATCAGGTCAGCGGTGAATATGCAATGATAAAATTTGCGTCGAATTCCGGGGCTTTGGATGAGCGCAAAGTGGTTATGGAGTCACTTATAAGTATCAAACGTGCCGGGGCTAACGCCATTATTACATACTACGCAAAAGAGGCTGCACAATGGCTGAGCAGTTAAATATACAATTATATAAAAAAGCAGTGCAATCGATACCTGGGGGTGTGAACAGTCCGGTGCGGGCTTTCAATGCGGTTAGAGGCGAACCGCTGTTTGTCGATAATGCAAGTGGAGCCTACTTATATGACGCCGACGGGAACAAATACATTGATTATATCCAGTCATGGGGGGCCAATATACTTGGGCATGCTCATCCTTTAGTAGTTAATGCAATTCAGAAAGCTGCTGTTAAAGGCACAAACTATGGTCTTTCAACTGTATTAGAAAGTGAACTTGCGGAACTAATAAAAAAGGCTTTTCCCTCGGTAGAGCTTTTGAGGATGGTGAACTCCGGCACTGAAGCAGTGATGAGTGCTGTCAGATTGGCACGAGGCTATACCGAAAGAGATAAAATCATCAAATTCCAAGGCTGCTATCACGGCCATAGTGATTGTCTGTTAGCCAAGGCTGGTTCCGGTTTAACAACATTCGGGATTTCTGATAGTGCAGGTGTACCTGACTCTATGACTTCAAATACTTTGATAGTGCCGTATAATAACCTTGATGCTGTAAAAGCAGTAGTACAGAAATATGGGGATGATATTGCATGTGTGCTTGTAGAGCCAATTGCAGCAAACATGGGAGTAATACCACCGGCAGAAGGATTTCTTGAAGGGTTAAGGCAAATATGTGACTCGATTGATGCGATATTAATTTTCGATGAAGTAATAACAGGATTTCGAATAGCTCTCGGAGGTGCCCAGGAAAAATATGATGTAAAAGCAGACTTGACGACGCTTGGCAAGGTCATTGGTGGCGGCCTCCCTGTTGGTGCATTTGGGGGCAGACGAGAAATCATGGAATATTTAGCTCCTGGCGGCCCGGTATATCAAGCGGGTACATTGTCCGGCAATCCGATTGTAGCCAGCGCCGGAATTGCTGTATTGAAATATCTATTTGAGGAAAATCCATATAATAAAATTGATCGTCTGGCTGAAGTCTTGGAAGACAAACTACGAAATGCTTTTAAAAATATCGCCGGGGATACTAGTATAAACCGGGTTGGTTCGATGTTTACGATTTTCTTCTGCAAAGGCCCAGTCACTGATTATCTTTCAGCGAAGAATTCAGACACTTCAGAGTACGCTTTATTCTTCACAGCTATGCGGAATTCGGGGATACTCTTTCCTCCTTCTCAATTCGAAGCATCTTTTTTATCTACTGCTCATACAACTGATGATATAGAAACCACTGTAAGGGCCTTGGTTAATTGGGATAGAAATGAATAGCTATTTATACGATGAGAGTAACTGGAACGGGATAATCAAACCTCTAAAAACTATAGCGCCATCGGTAGGGCCTTTTCAGGTAGAAAAAACGAAAACCAACTGGAAAAAACTGGAATTTCCAATAAATCCAAAGATAATAGAAATGCTGATTATGAACAAATAACAGCGATTGATAATAAATGTCCCCGTAGCTCAACGGATAGAGCGTTGGCCTCCGGAGCCAAAGGTTAGAGGTTCGAATCCTCTCGGGGACGTTTGTAAGCTGAGGTGCTAAAAGAATTTGGAGCAGAGTATAGGCAATACATGAAAGAAGCTAAAAGGATTTTTCCTAAATTATAGGGAGTGTTCAATAAACTGCGTGTATTAATCACTCCGGTTATAGTTCCTCATAAAACTGGGATAGATAAAAGAAAAGCATTTTCAGGAAATTTAAAATGGAAAAAAACTGGTCTGAACTGTCAAAAGATTTTGATGAACGCCAAAAATATGTAGCTGGTGAGGAAGTAGTTAATTTAATTACTGACAAGATTCAAACATTGAAATATCTTGGAGAAGTTTTAGAATTGGGATGCGGCAATGGCTTTTACACACAATTTTTAATAAAATCTGCTTCCCACATAACCGCGACAGATATTTCAAAAGACATGGTTACCGTTGCCCTGGAAAAACTGGCGGATTACAAGAATATCAAAGTTGAAATTAAGGATGCGTATAAAACTGAATATGAAAGCTGCTCTTTTGATACAATTTTTATGGCGAATCTCATCCATGTTGTTGAGCACCCGGACATAATGCTGCAGGAAGCGAAAAGAATTCTTAAACCACAGGGCAGATTAATAATTTCTACCTTCACAACTTACGGAATGGATGAGGAGGAAGTAGAAAAGATGATTGAAAGATATCTTAAAGCATTTGGTCAACCTCCCAAAAGTGGAAAAAGTTATACTTTGGATTCTTTGAAGGAGTTGTTGGGCTCTTGCGGTTTTAAAATTCAAGAAGCTGAATTAATTGGAGATAAAACAAAGTCAATTTTCATAATATCGGCAAAGTAAATGAAACCACTGACAATCAAAATAGACGTTTTTTTCGAAATTTTATGTTTTTGCAAGTTTAGTTCATTTTAATTTGGGAATTTTGATGTGTGAATTATTAGCTCCTGTACGAGATGAGACGTCTTTCTCGGCAGTTTTGAATGCCGGGGCCGATTCTATTTATGTCGGGCTGGGCACACTTAATATGCGCGTCAATTCCAAAGGCATCGCCCCAAAGATACTCAATGATATTGTGCAACAAGCACATCATAATAATGTCAAGGTTTATGTTGCGCTAAATGCTATTGTCTATGACGATGAGCTTGAACTTGTCGATGAACTGCTTGATCAAGTCAAGTCTGCCGGTGCTGATGCTGTTATCTGCTGGGACTTTGCAGTGATCAATAAGGCCCGCGAAAAGAATATTCCTATCCATATCTCCACTCAGGCGAATATTTCTAATATCGAATCCGTAAAATTCTTCGAGTCGCTCGGGGCCAGGCGGGTGGTGTTAGCGAGGGAGCTTTCCTTAGAACAGATCAAGGCTATCAAGACTCAGACTGCGGTAGAGATAGAAACCTTTGTACATGGCGCGATGTGTATTTCGGTATCTGGGCGATGTTTTATTTCACAGCATTTATTCGATGCTTCGGCTAATAGAGGTGACTGTTATCAGCCATGCCGGCGAGAATATACCATAACTGATAAGGACTCCAATAAAACACTGGATGTCGGCAGAAATTATGTGCTCAGTCCTAAAGACATCTGTACCATCGAAATAATGGACAAGCTCATGGATGCAGGTATCGATTGCTTTAAAATCGAAGGGCGCAGCCGTTCGCCGGAATATATTAAAACTGTCACCGCCGCATATAGAGAGGCTATCGACGCAATCAAGACTGGGACCTTTAATAAAGAACTTATTGAAAAGTTGATGGCCGAATTGAAAAGCGTTTATAATCGTGGATTCTCAAAGGGTTTTTATCTTAATACTCCAAGCGATAAAGATTTTTCGCAAGTTGAGGGTTCAGCGGCTACTCATAAAAAAGTAATCGTCGGCAGGGTGCTGAATTATTATTCGAAAGTGGGAGTGGCCTTCGCTTCGATAGAGAGTGCCCCTATTTCTATAAATGATACAATTCAAATCCATGGCCCGACGACCGGCGTGCTCGAATTTCAAATTACAAACCTAAGAACGGATGACAAACAGCCGACGCGGAGCCTTGAAAAACAAAAGGGCACTTTCCCATGTCCTTCAAATGTAAGGCTAAATGATGTCATCTATAAGATCATCGAAAGTGATTAGAATAACTGCTGCTCGGTACGGGCGATAATTTCATCTTGAAGCTCTTTGCCGACATCGACAAAGTAATCGCTATAACCTGCCACGCGGATTATCAGGTCACGGTTTTCTTCCGGCTTTTTCTGGGCGTGTTTGAGTGTCTCAGCCGAGATTACATTGAATTGTACATGATGGCCACCGAGATTGAAATATGTGCGGATCAGATGGGCTAGTTTTTTGATCCTGTCCTCGTCTTTCAATACCTGAGGATTGAACTTCATGTTCAAAAGCGTTCCGCCTGTCCTGCAATGGTCGATGCGCGAAGCTGACTTTAAGACAGCTGTTGGACCTTGAATGTCGGCACCTTTTTCCGGCGATATGCCGTCGGACAACGGCATCTTTGCTCTTCGGCCACTCGGCAGCGCTCCAACAACCGAACCGAAATAAATATGGCACGTTGTTGGCAAAAGATTCACACGGTATTTGCCGCCTTTCGTATTGGGCCGGCTGTTTAGGTTTTCATAATAAATCTCAAAGATCTGCTCGGTAATAGAATCGGCGTACTCATCGTCGTTACCGTACTTGGGCGTATGATTCAGCAATACGTTCCTCATCGATTCATAGCCTTTGAAGTTGGCATCCATAGCAGTGAACAGTTCGTCCATCGAATATTTCTTTTTGTCGAAGACATGATATTTGACCGCGGCTAAGGCATCGGTCACAGAGCCCAGGCCAACACCCTGTATATAAGTTGGATTGTATCTCGCACCGCCATTGTGATAGTCAAGGCCTTTTTCGATGCAGTCATTCATGACAAGTGACATGAACGGTGAAGGCATGAAATTGGCATACAGTCGTTCGATTATATTATTGCCCTCTATCTTGAGATCGAGGAAATATTTCATCTGTTCGGTGTAGGCTTTAAGAAAATCATCAAAGTTTTCGAAGTTACAGGCCTTGCCGGTTCGAGGGCCGATCTGAATACCCGTTTCGGGATCGACACCATTGAAACATGCCAACTCTAGTATTTTTGCCCAGTTGATATAGCCGGTTAAGGTGCAGCTTTCCTTGCCGAATGCGCTAATTGTAACACAGCCGCTTGGTCCGCCTGCCAGAGCGTCTTGCATTGATTTACCGTCGTGCAGCATTTCTTTGATGATAACATCTGTATTGAAAACACTCGGTTGGCCGAATCCCTGCTGGACAATGTGGCAGGCCTTTACCAAAAAATCAAATGGATTTTTATCGCTGATCTGGATGCAACTGCTCGGTTGTGTAAGATGCATTTCGCCAACCACATCGAGCATCATATATGAAAGCTCGTTAACAGCGTCGCTGCCGTCAGGAGCGAGACCGCCAATATTAATAAGAGCAAAATCCGTATAAGTGCCGCTTTGTTCTTCGGTCACGCCGACCTTTGGCGGGGCGGGCTGATTATTGAACTTCACCCAGAAGCACTGCAGTAACTCTTTCGCCTGCTTTTTTGTCAGGCTGTTATCGGTGAGCCCTTTTTTATAGAAGGGCATTAAATGCTGATCGAGCCTGCCGGGATTGAATGAGTCCCAGACGTTAAGTTCGGTTATGACAGATAGATGTACGAACCAGTACATCTGCAGCGCTTCATGAAAATTCCTCGGCGCGTTGGCGGGGACATAGTCGCAAACTTCGGCAATATATTTTAGTTCTTTAACTCTATCGGGATCGGTTTCGATCTCGGCTAATTCCAGGGCTTTCTCTGCATATCTATGGGCATGAGTAATAGTAGCATCGGCTACGATCTCCATGGCTTGATACTCTTGGTCTTTGTCATAAGCTCCTGGGTCGTTGTAGAAATCAAGCTCAGCACGTTTTTGTGAAATTTGTACTTTAAGGTCAAGCAAGCCTTTGTGATATATCTTGTCGTCGAGGATAGCATGGCCGGGCGAGCGCTGTTCCATAAACTCAGTGTAAACACCAGCCTCGAATGCCTGGTGCCATTTTTCATTCATGGCGGCGAAGACCTTCTCACGCATAGTCTTGCCTGACCAGAACGGTATTATTTTTTCTTCGAATGTTTTGATGACCTGCGGCGCGACATCGTAGCTGGTCTTTTCCCTAGTTGAGAGTATGCGCAAATCTTCAGTATCGTGACAGCAAAGCTCCGGGAAGGTCGAAACTGCCTTAGGTGCCGGGCCTCGTTCGCCAACTATCAGTTCACCGTCATTGATACAGATGGTTTTGTTCTCGATAATATATTTAAAGCACAGCGCGCGACAAACAGCGGGCGAAACCTTCATAGCAATCTCGTCCTGGTAGAACTCTGTAACAAGCTCAGCGCGCTCGGAAGAAATATAAGGCTTGATGCTTACGCTTTGATCTCTAAGCTTTTCTATTCTCTTATTCATATCCGTTAATATTCAACTGTTACATTAAGGCCGTATTCTTTACTGTAAATACTGACGATTTCATCTATCTGTTCATCCGTAGGCTGAGTCGTCGTAATTATATGCGTTTCATAAGCTAATCGCTTGGCTTTTTCCACACCTCCACTGTGATAGAGCAGTAAATTCACAGCCTTGACTCTCTCCAGGCTGCAAATCCACTGAGCCATTTGGCGAAGATTCTCTAAATCATCATTATAACCGACTATTATTGGAATTCGGATGATAATCGGCAGAATTTTTGCCAATTTTTCGATATTTTCCAGGATTATTTTGTTGTCAACCCCGGTAAGTTCCCGGTGTTTTTCGGGCTCTATATATTTGATGTCGCACAGAAAAAGATCCACTTTTTGGGCCAGTTCCAGCAGTTTGGCCTGCTCACCAAAGCAGGTACTGTCAACTGTTACATGCAGTTTTTCTTTATGACACTGATCGACAAGGGCACTTAAAAAATCGAGTTGCATCAACGGCTCTCCGCCGGAGAAAGTCACACCGCCGCCCGATTGCTCATAGAAAGGGATGTCTTTTCGAACCTCAGCCATGACTTCTTCGACGGTCATTTCCCGGCCGACTATTTCCCTGGCAGAGACAGGGCAAACGAGTCCGCAATCTCCGCAGCGGACACATTTTTCCGTGTCAGTAATGACATGGCTACCTTCTAAGCTTATAGCTCCCTGCTCACAGGCTTCGATACACCTTCCGCACACCTGACATCGGCTGATACGCACCGTGGGCTCCGGCCTATGACGGATACTCTCTGGATTATGGCACCAAAGGCAGCGTAACGGACAACCTTTAAGAAAGACCGTTGTACGGATACCAGGGCCGTCATGGACAGCGTATCTCTTAAAATCAAATACTATACCTGTTATAAGCTCTTTTGACATAATAACAGGATACCAAAAACCCCCGGAAAAACCAATCGCCATACTAACCGAACAGCCTATTTATACCTTTTTAAAGCCGTTCTAATGATGCATTCGATGAGATTTTCATAAGAAATGCCTGTTTTTTCAGCGGCCTCGGCCACTTCCTCGCCATAAGCAAGATCGGGATTGGGGTTGGCTTCGAGAATGACTATTTTGTTATTCGGCGTCAGACGAAGGTCGATTCTTCCGTAATCTCTCATCTGTAAAATGCGGTAAACTTTTTTGCATACCCGTTTGATATTCTCAAATACTCCATCTTCAAGGCTTGCAAATCCAAAGTTGACATTCCATTTCTCCCTAAACTTTTCATCCCACTTAACCTTCCATGTGGCCATTAATGGCCCGCCGTCTTCTTTTGAGTCGAACGAACATTCTCGTACCGGCAGCACATTAAGTTGTTTATTGCCAAGGATTGCAACGTATAGTTCTCTGCCTTCGATATATTCTTCAGCTATCGCAGGTTGGCCCCAATTATCATGTACAAAAGCGGCCCGGTTATTTAACGCTTCTTCGTCATTGACAACTGAAGCATTCGATATGCCTTCGCTGCTGTCCTCTAACGCGGGTTTGACCACCAAGGGCCAGTTTATATTTTTATGAACCTTAACAGCTTTGCCTACAGGAAGAGACTGAAAGCCGGGTACCTTGATCTTATGAAGGCTAAGCAATTCTTTGCAGAGATTTTTATCGCGGCAGAGCATTAAAGCGTTCGGCCCACAGCCGGTAACGGGAATATCGAGAAGTTCCAGCAGCCCGACAAGGTTTTTATCGTTCTTTCGTTCGCCCCCAAACTCTTCGGTCAGGTTAAAAACCAGCCCAGGCTGCTGCTGTGACAAAGTACCAACTAATTCTTTTATATCCTTACCCGGGCTCGCAATGCTCACCCTATAGCCGATCTTGCGAAGGGCCTCGATGACATGATACTCGGTATCAGCTTTTTCAGGCGGATTCTCAAAAAGCGGGTCCTGTTCCGGGATTGCCGATGCGTCAACAAGAACACTTATCTTTAGTTTCTTAGCCACTATCGCCTTCCTTTCAAGCCGCCCCTGAATGTATTGCTTGCTATCGAAGTGAGCAGGGCGGTCACTGCTATTATGCACTTACTTTGATCAGGATGTGTGTAAAGGCCAAGCGCATTACAACGCATAATAAACTTATTTAGAAGTTGTCCGATGTCATATTTACGATGTCCCGTCCACATGGAAACGCCGTCTATTATCCTTTTGCGATGCTGACGCAAAAAACCGGATGCTTTGACCTGGTCGGGCCCATCTTCTTTATCAGTGAAAAGTTTTCGGAGGCTGTCGTCATAGTATCCCTGGAATTCGGGCCCGAGGGCAAGGCGTTTACGTTCGTAATAAGAACTCAGTGTGCTGGTCATACGGTTAGCCGAGAAGGGGGGCTTACCGTCTATCGTATATACGACAGGCTCACTGCCGATACGTTTCATCAACTGATCCACATAAAGCAGCTTTTTAATAGCCAGCCAGCCGGAGTATTTTTTAATCCAGTCAATTTCGGGATTCAGCCAAACAGCGAAAGTCTCAGCGAAATCGTCATCAGGATGGGACTGTGCGTAATAATCGGCAAGATGAACCACAAATCTTTTCGAATATGGCTGAAAATCATAGCTATTGGTGTATGCCGATGAGAACAGGCCGAAATGCTCACGCCATTGCGTCCTGTGATAGAGGCCGTAGGCATAATTGATAGCGTGTCCACATTCATGCCTTAATAATTTCATAAAGGTTTTTTCCGTTCCACCCTCAACCTCAAGCATCATCTTCTGCTCGATCTTTTTCAGCCTCGGATGGGCAAGAACAAAAGGTATTCCTATAATGGGCGTCTTATCAGGACAGAGCCATTCATCGGAAAGATAGCAGTCGGGCCGATACCCTATCCCATTAGCGCCAAGCTCTTCAATAAGACGCTCGATAAAAGGTTTGATGGGAGAACCCTCTACCCGCAAGCACATATCACGGATGCGCATCTGGAGTATTTCGTCATCCGAGAATCTTTCCAGGTCAACGGTTTTATGTTTTCTTGCAGCCGACACTTGTAACACATTACCTCCTGCAACCAAAACTCTTTAGATATGTATATCAAAACTTTCAGCTAAGTACAACCGCTTTATAGATTGAATGTATCTTTGACTAATATACAAAACTGAATTATAATAAAGCTTTAAAAAACAAAGATGTTCATGGAGGATGACAGATGGCTGTTTTAGCAGGGATAGATGAAGCCGGCTATGGCCCGTTAATGGGGCCGCTGGTTATATCCGCTTCTGCCTTTACACTGCCTGATGAACTGTTGAAAGAAGACCTCTACCAGATACTAAAAAAAAGCATTGCTAACCGGCGCAAACACCTGGCGGGGCGGTTGCTGATTTCAGATAGTAAAAAAGCATACTCCAAATCTATCGGCATTAAACATCTCGAAAGAACGACGCTAACAGCCCTTAAGTGTCTAAATCAAACCCCTGAAAGTCTTTCCGGGCTGCTTGATTTTCTGTGCCCCGACTCTCTGGCAAGGCTTAAAGGTTATAATTGGTACGAAAACTGTGACGGTCTTGACAGAATTTGTAATGATGCTGACATCAGAATAGCCTGCAAAGTCTTTAAAGAAGACATGGGCAAAAATAATATTGCCTTGCAGGGCTTGCAAACTCACTGTCTCGATGTGGCTCATTATAACAAGCTTGTCACTAACACGAACAACAAGGCGGCTGTTCTTTTTTCAAGCACCTGCTCACTTATAAAATCTATCTGGGATAACAGCCACGACCCTAATATCCAGATAATCATCGACCGACAGGGCGGCAGAACCCATTATCGAAAGCATCTGCTCAGGATGTTCGGCTATCTGGAATTAGCTGTTTTAAAAGAAAGCAATGACAACAGCAGCTATGAACTAACCGGGCGAAACAAGAAAATGAGGCTTCACTTCGTGACCAAAGCGGATAAAAAATATATGCCGGTCAGTCTTTCATCAATGCTAAGTAAATACATACGAGAAATACTTATACACAAGATAAACGCCTATTTTCTAAAGCACCATCAGGCCCTAAAACCAACGGCAGGCTACTGGAAAGACGGCCTACGTTTTATTTCTGATTTGAAAGAACACATCCCTCATGTGAAATACGATGAGAATAGGCTGATAAGGTGTCGTTAAGATATGTCGAAAGAAAACTGTTCAGCAACGGTTAATCAGTGTTAAATTCAAACTTCTTTTTGCCATCCGGAAAATGATCATAGGCCCACTTTAGATCACGATTTCTTGCTGCCGGCATTAATTCATTAGCAGGTTTGTTCCCCGCAAAATATTTCACTGTTTCATTGTGAATCCACTTATGGCTTTCAGCGTGTCCATCCGCATAAGAGAAAGATGCTTTTCTGCGGTGGTAAGCTCCTATTGGATGGTACCACCCACCTCTGCTCAAAGCTTTCTCGGGATAAATTGTCCAACTGCCATACTCAAAATTCTTTTGGGCGTCACTGCCCTTAGAGGCCCCCTCAACAAAGATATATTTTTCAGCAGGCCTTTTGATTCGTGTGAATTTAGTAATAATTTTGTCATAACTATTTTTATACAGCTTTTCCCTGCGGCTTATTCCATCAAGATCACCACCTAAGGCCCCGGGGACAACATAAGTTCTATAAATTTGTTGTTGTGGTGTAGCGCCTTTCTTAAATCTGTAGTCAGAGGGGCAGTGATAAAGTTTAAATTCTTTCGCATATTTATAGAGTTGTCCTTTTTTAATTCCATTCTGACGGTGTTTTAAAGTTGCATTTCCATGCACCTTGTTGCCATTATCATCTTGTGGGGCTTCGACCCATGATGACCGATGTGATTCGTTTAACGGGTTGCTGCTTGTTCTATTTGACACAAAGCCGTTAGGTATGAGATCTCCGCTGGTCGTAGTATAGGAAATATAAGCAAGAGCCAACTGCTTCATATTGGCAACACAATAAGTTTGCCGGGCTGATTCTCTCGCGAGGCTAAGCGTAGGAATTAATATCGACATTAGCAAAGCAATAATCGATATAACAACTAACAACTCGATTAGTGTGAATCCATTTCGCTTTTTCACTATGCAAACCTCTCTCGTGCACGGAATCACTTCATATCCCCCCGTCTGGCATCAGCCCCAAAAAGCATGAACAAAACAAGCCATGACGGCCCAGGATTATTGCATCTAATATACTTCAAAATTAAGGGATAAAAGACCAAAATGCAAGAGATTTTTGTGATTAATCGTGCAAAAAACGCAAAAAATCGCTTTTTTAGTCAGTTGAAGCCCTTTATTAGAGAAAATTAATATAATCTACAAAAAATACTTACATTCTCAAAACCGCAGCAGCTTTTAACTCGCTGTTTTTTATCTTCTGCAGAACTTCATTTGCCTGCTCAAGATCAAATTCCTCAACTGTTGATTTGATACCGATTTCAGCCGCTAATGGCAAAAAATCCAACGTGTCAGCCTTGGTGACGTTAGCAATACTCTTTATCTCTTTTTCCTGCCATAGATACTTGGCATAATCCATCGGTGGTATAGGCGTTTCTTTCATTGATTAAACTCCTGCTCGAAGACTCGGTAATCCGCTTCAGTGAACAGACAAAACACAACCTTATCAATACCTGTCTTGCCTTGGATATATTCCATAACAGTCGATAACATTATTTTTGCGCATCGCTGTATCGGAAAACCGAACAGACCTGTACTGATGGCTGGAAATGATATACTTTTTATCTTGCCTGCATCAGCCAGTTTTAATGAATTTAGAGTTGCGTTTCTTAGTTTATTATCTTCGTCACCTTCACCCATTCGGGGTCCAACCGCATGAATCACCCATTTAGCTTTTAGATTACCGCCGGTCGTTTTGACAGCGCCTCCCACAAAGGTCTCTCCGGCCTCGTAACATTGCTGTTGAATAGATGAGCCTCCTTTGGCCCGGATGGCGCCGGCCACTCCACTGCCGAGAATTAGTTGACAGTTAGCCGTATTGACTATAGCGTCGGTTTGCTGTTCTGTAATATCGCCGCGAGTAAGCTCTAAGACTGTTTTATTGATCATTTTTTGCAATTAATTTGCCCTTAATTCAAACCTATTATTGGCATATTAAGGTATAAATCAACAAAAACTATTTAGAATGCGGTACTCATTTTGCCTTGTTAAGAAACCGATTTTTCGTCCATTCCTAATTTGAAGGCTGCAACCGGATTTTTCTTGCTTTCTACAGTTTTATTTATAAAATTTAACATTCACGGAATTTTTTTGTTTAAAAAGGAGCAATTTATGAAGGCGTTTAAGTTGTTTATAAGCATTACTATGATTTCATCTTTTTTGCTTTTCTGCAATAGTTGCGCTCCAGAGGCGAACATTGCTCTTAATTTTGCGAACAATCAGAGCAATACCTACCAGCAATCGATCTATGCCAGAAAAGACTACCTGTTTGACAGGCCAACCGCCGGAAGTAAAAAGGTAAAAATGAATGAATCAAAGATCGATGTAACTTTTGACCAGATAGTTACCAGCGTTGATGAAAATGGCACCGCTACAGCTGACATTACCATCAAAGCAGTAAAGTTTATGGCAAAAGATCAAGAAGGGGTGAGTCTTGATTATGATAGTGTAAAATCACAAGATAATAAAAATGCCTTGGGCAAACTAATAGGGCAGACTTATACAATAAAAATTTCATCTACTGGTAAGGTTACGAAAATTGTAAATGTCGCTAAGGCAAGGAATGCGGTAAAAAGAGGGAATTTTAATGCCCAAGCAAAAAGCCTTGTTAGTGATAAAGTTATAAAAGAAAGGCATAATGTTCTGGCATTACCAGACCCGGAAAAATCTATGCTGAAAAAGGGTGACCAATGGTCAAGAGTTGTTCTTTCTCCGCCTGGAATGTTGATACCCAAAAGATATGAAAAAGTTTATACTGTCACAAATATTGATTCCGGTAAAGATATTGCTATAGCGGCAGTAAATATGAAAGCAATGCCAACATCAAAAACTTCTGCTGAAGCTGCTACAACTGAGTTCTCACCAATGGCAATGATGGGCGGATTTGATAGTGTTGACAAGTATGAAGGTAAGTTTGTAACAAATCTGAAGACGGGCAAGATCATCGACTATTATGAGAACATTAAGGTTGAATATGTAGCTATTCAACAACCACCAGATCAGGATCCTGACAAGGGCCCGGATACCCTGAAGCTTGGTTTCACGAAGAATATATCATTAAAGGCCGTTAACTAACATTAAGCATAAGTAGCTAATAACCAAAAAGGCTTCTCTGTATTCACAGAGAAGCCTTTTTTAATAGAGGCGGCGGTGGGATTCGAACCCACGAATAACGGTTTTGCAAACCGTCGCCTTGGGCCACTTGGCTACGCCGCCAAAAGTAAAAATCACAGTTTATACTTTTTTTCCCAATTTGCAACAGTTTTCATGGAATGAAATTAACTGATCCTGCGTCTATTTATTATGGGACGATGCTTGAGGTCTAACCTTACTACGCCCCTAATGCCGGATTAGGCTTCTTTGGGGCCCTTTTTTGTGGTATAATCATATGTACCTAAATGGGGCGCAATGGAGGAGCCACTCTATAGAGGGTAATTTATGACCGGAAGGATATATGGTAATCTTGTATCGATATCTTACCGGCTTATCTTGGCCGGTACGCTCATCGTCTGCGGTTGCAGTAGTACTAAGCATTACAAGCAGCAGGCCGACAAGGAAGCTTACCAGATAATCGAAGAAAAATGGGACGAATCTTTCGGCAAGAAGGCTAACTATCGCATCAGCGACGTGGAGCCTTCGCCTAACGACATCATCTTTGATATTAATAATCTGCCATCCGGCATTGTTACATTACCCCGGGCTGTAGCTATAGCAACTGCTAACAACAGAGATTATCAATCACGGAAAGAGGACCTCTACCTGACGGCCATGGATTTGACTTTGGTCAGGCACGACTTCGCTAAAAAATGGTTCGGCACTATCGACGGCACATATCTAAAGCAGGGCGAGACGGATCTGTTCGGTTCGGAGGAAAGATACGGTTTTTCCCAGTTACTTGCCGACGGTGCTCAGATTTCCACGAGCATTGCTATCGACTGGACAAGATTTTTTATTGGCGATCCTTCAAGGTCATTGCAGTCCGTCTTGGTTGCTACAGTAACACAGCCTTTACTTAGAGGAGCAGGGCGAAAGGTAGTTCAGGAACAGCTCACGCAAAGCGAGCGAAATGTTCTTTACGAGATACGTCAATTCAGCCGCTTTAGAAAATCGTTTGTTGTTTCTATCGTAAATGAGTACCTGCGTGTTCTCCAGAGGCGTGATGAAGTGAAAAACGCACAGGCCAACTTCGAAAGAAGGGCCGAATCGAAAAAACGGCTTGAAATGGAAGAAAATGCGGGGCGAAGGAACCGCGTCGAAGTTGATCAGGCAGTTCAGGACTGGCTGCGGGCAAGGGATTCGCTTGTCAGGACAAAACAGCGTTACCAGCAGAGCCTTGATGAATTCAAGCTTACCCTTGCTCTGCCAATGGATGTTAACATATTACTTGATCCCAATGCACTGAACTATCTTGAAAAGATGGGCGTCACCGAGATAAAATATACACTCACGCAGGCTATCGATACCGCCCTGACACACAGGCTTGATCTTATGAACAGCCTGGATCGTATAGACGATGCAACCAGAAAGGCTATGGTGGCAGAAGACAATCTCGGAGCCGAGTTGAACCTAATAGGCTCGGCCTCGGTGCCAACGGATGATACAACGGCTCATAACAGTCTGCGTCTGGTTGACGGCAGATATTCTATAGGGATCGAAGCTGATTTGCCTTTTGATCGAAAAAGAGAGAGAAACGCGTACCGTGAAAGCCTTATCGCTTTGACCCGGCAGCAAAGAAATTACACTCTCGACTATGATAATGTTATATTAGATGTCAGACAAGCATACAGAGAGTTAGACGAAGCAGCCGAGCGTTATAAAATCCAGGAAAACAGTTTGAAGCTGGCTAAAAAGCGTGTTCACAGCACCTCAATGCTTCTTAACGAAGGCCGGGTTACAACTCGTGACCTGCTCGAATCGCAGGACGCTTTGCTCGAGGCCCAGAACAGTCTGACAGCTGCGCTGATCGACCACACAATAGCCAAGCTAAACTTCTTTAAAGATATCGGTGTCTTGCAGGTCAAGCCCGATGGAATGTGGCAGGTAGAATAATGAGCGAGAAAAACTTAAAAAAGAAAAAGCGTAAAAATTTCATTTTAAACAAGATCATCATATTGATCCTGATCCTGGCAGCAGCCGGCTCGGCTACAGCTGTTTACTATATGAAGTTCAGAAAAAAGCCGACAAGCTTCAATGATCAGAACCTCGCCCTGCATACTGTGCAGCGGGGTGATCTTGTCGTTAGTATCACCGAGGCCGGTGATATAAAAGCCATC
>JANQHJ010000035.1 GCA_028282745.1 Sedimentisphaerales bacterium
CCTTAGCTCTTTTATAGCCATACCGATCTCTTCGCTGGTATTAGTGCCGGACTCGATAAATCCTTTCACCAATTCAAGGTCTTCAGCCGCCTTTTCAGAAGCTTTGGCAAGGCTTCCAAGCGTAGCTTTGATATTCTCTTTGTTAGAATCATCGCCGATTATTTCATTTGCGTTATCAACAAGCAATGTTAATCCGTCCATTAGTTCCTGAAATTTAGTCATGATACTTTCAGGTATAAAGTCAGTCGCACCACCAGGCTGTAAACCCTGCAGGGTCATTTTATCCCTGAGATAAACCGTGTTGGGATCGTTCGGGTCCAGAGGAACCAGTCCAAGCCCCGGTCTTTCATTCAGTTCTATGCTGCTGCTGCCAAGGCCTTTCGTCGCAACCTTAAACTTCACATTAGAAGGAATATTTTTGTATTTATTATTGATACTCAAAATGCACACCGTTTGATGGTATGTCTGATTCGTCTCTTTATTCAAAAGTGGCGTTGGAGGCATAATATCCGTCACCCTGCCTATCTGGTAACCGCAGAAACGAACAGGAGTATCTACCTGCACCCCAGGTGCCGAAGGAAATCGAACATAAACCTGGTACGAGCTGTGTTCGGTAACAAAACCCGGCAAGTCATTAAAACGCATTATCAAATAAGCCAGTGCGCCCAAAGCTAAAACCACAAAAATACCTACGGTAACATTGCGTCTTCGCTGACTTTTTTCATAGTCACTCACTTTTGCTTCCTTTCTCATTTTTCCGATCCAGAAACAGTTCCCTTATCGCCCGCAACGGATACCCGCTCTGATTCAGGCTTTTTATCAGCCGTATCCTGCTGATCGCTTCATCGCCGAACATTCTTCTCCTGGTCTCGGTAACTTCTGTCGGCTCAAGCAATCCAAGCATAAGATAATATTGCACAGACTGCCGAGAAACGCCAGCTTTTTCTGCTGCCTTGCCTATGGGCACCAATTTCTTTTCGTTCTTAGGTTCACTCACAATAGTCACAACCCAAAACACACATTATTTTACCCCGCCAGCCGTCTTCTTCGCTAATTTAACAAGTGAATCTGACACTTGTTGTAACTTCAGTTTTTTAGCAGCATTGCTTTTACATTCGGGCTTTATTTTTTTGGACCAGCCGGCACTTATAAGAACAACATAATCATAACCCTGCGGCATCTTATTAACATTGAGCCGAAAAACTTCACGAATCAGCCTTTTTATCCTGTTCCTTGCTACCGCGTTACCGCACGCTTTGCTTACTGATACACCAAGCCTCGACTGCTCCCTGCCATTGGCCATCGAATAAACTACCAGAAAACCATCATTACTTCGACGCCTCGCGCCAATAACTTTTCTAAACTGGCTATTCGAGCT
The DNA here is from genome assembly GCA_028282745.1 of Sedimentisphaerales bacterium. Taxonomy (GTDB): domain Bacteria; phylum Planctomycetota; class Phycisphaerae; order Sedimentisphaerales; family Anaerobacaceae; genus JANQHJ01. The sequence continues at coordinate 1,379 of JANQHJ010000035.1, forward strand.
TAGCCTTGTGCTTTTTGGAAAACTAAAATCACTCACTTAAATGCTCACCTAAAATGCCGGTAAATGTAAACCATCCGCCTGCTGACGCCGATGAAGTACCTCGGCACTTATCTTACGCATCACTCTTCGGGCGTTGAGCATGCCGATAAGTTTATCTCCTTCGTCCTGAACAACCGCAACGCTTTCCAGATGGTACTGGTTCATGTGTTCAAGCACATCACCTAAACGCTGCGTAGGTAATACTTTATCCTTAACAGGCCCAGCAACATCCATGGCAAGAAGCCACCCCGCCACATCCTGGTTAGCGAACATCTCCTTAATGCCAGCTACGGTTATCATACCAACAATCTTCGAATCGTTATCGATCACAGGATAATACACATAATCGGTTTTGCTAAACACATCCAGTATCTCCTGCAGCGGAACATCCTGCTTTATTGTCACCGGCTCGGCATCCATCACATCTTTGATATCGTAGCTCTTTATCAGATCCTCTTCTGTAATATTAAGACCGACTTCGCCCGCCCTTTTGACGCCGATCTTGACCATCATCGGGCCCAAAACCTCCATAACAAACGTACCGGTCATTACGACCATGATTATCATCTGGCTATATTCAGGATTGAGATCACTAAACTGCTGGCTCGCAAGTATCGCCAACCCTATCGCCACACCAGCCTGTGGTAAAAGACAAATTCCAAGATAATTCTGTACACTTTTCGGAGCCTTGGTCTTTTTGGCGCCATACCAGCTCCCAATCACCTTACCCAATGCTCTTAATACCAGATAAACCGCAATCATAACAAGCATCTGCCAGCTGAGCAGTCCGAACTGCATGTGGGCCCCTGCTAATACAAAGAATGCTGTATATAATGGAGGCGAGAATCGCTCTATAAGACTAAAAGTATTCTTGCTCTGCCTTGGTGATAGATTAGCGATAACAATGCCGAACGTCATCGCAGGCAGGATCGGATCAACCTCTGGAATTAATGACACCCCGACAACTATCAATAATGATGCCACTGAAAAACCGAGCACCTTGTCATCGGCCCGGACGAATTTCAAAAGAAAAAACAATAATAATCCAGCCAACGAACCGAGTACTATCGCACCGAGCAGCTCGCCGAACAATAATCCGGTCGCAGCAAGTACTGAGCCTTTACCGGTCCCTACAAGAGCCTGTGCACCTGTAGCAGCCCCTCGATAGAGCAGTAATGCCAAAGCGTCATCGAGTGCGACGATGGCAAGTATTGCTGCTGTCAAAGGCCCACGCGTTTTGAATTCCCATAGAACATTAACAGTCGCAGCCGGAGCCGTTGCAGAGGCGATAGCGCCGAACAAAAGCCCCATCGCAAGGCTGATACCAATTTCATCGAACAAAAACATCCCAAACGCCGATGTTCCGATGAATACAAGCAGAAAAGCTCCGAAGCCCTGGGAGAAAAGTATCATGAAGAATTGTTTGCCGTATTTCTTAAAAACGCCTGCCCGCAACTCACCGCCTATCATAAATCCGATTATACCCAAAGCAAACATCGTAAACGGATGCAGCTTATGTATCATTGTATCATCTATGAAATGTACCTGCCGCAAAACTATGCCAATAATAATACAGCCGACAACCTGCGGAATATGAAATTTCTGGAAAAGCCTTGAGAAAAACGTACCGCCTAATATCATGATCCCAAAAAGCAGAATGGGATTAAGATACGATGTATCACCCCCTCCACTGGCTAAAAGTTGTACATCGAACATTCTATTTTCATCCTGAAATAATCATACAGCTGAAATTACAAACTGATAATTCAGTGCATACTATCAGCTTTTGACAGCCTTGACAATACCCCAAAACTCTGTCTCTTACACAATCAAAATTCAGTTAATTCAGCTGATAACAACCTTTAGATTAAAAAAATTTGCTTAAATAGGCGATTTCGCTACAATTAACCTCGAACACTGCCGTTTTTGGCGCATAAAGTACTGAAAAGAATCTATAGAACGGTAATATTTAGGAGTTACATTGTAATGACCAACAACACATTAAAAAAATCACCTCTATCTGTCATTTTACTGATAATACTTGCCGTTCTAATTCCAATTACAGCGACGTCTTGTAAAAAGCAAACCCGGGAAGATAATCAAGGAGCAAAAGCTCCTGAGATCAATGAATCTGAAAATATTTCAAAGCCCCAGGCTCCGGAGCCTGTTACACCTCCTGATAAACCTGAAAAGAAAGAAATTACTGAAAATGTAAACAAGCCGAAGGAACAAGAACCAGCCGAAAAAACTCCCCAGCCAAATCCAGCTGAAAACAAAGCTATTGAAAGACCAACAGTTGACCAGATCGTAAAAGCCTCAAACGGCAGATTGAATAAGATTTTCACAGGCTTATATGGTAAACCTGCTCCTGATTTTGAGTTGACAGATATAAACGACAAAAAACACAAACTTAGCGATTATAAAGGCACTCACGTCATGATCGTACTATGGGCTACCTGGTGCCCGCCCTGCAAGTACGAAATACCGGAACTAATTGAACTTCGTGAAAGAACCAGTAAGGAGCAGCTTACTATTCTGGCTATTTCTAATGAAAAAACATCCACGGTTAAAAACTTCACTGAAAGAGAAAAGCTAAACTATACGATACTACTGAATCAGGGTGAGCTGCCGAAAGCATATAATCCCGATTATTTACCCTCCAGCGTCTATATCAACCCAAAAGGAATTGTTAAGGTCGGTATAGAAGGCGTTACACAGCTAAATGAAATGATAGGCTTCCTGAACGCCCCTAAATAACTTATTTCAGTGAAATTTCGCTAAAAAAGAGCAAATTTTCTCTGGACAGAGTATTACTTCTGCCATAAAATGGAGGGTTTTAGAGCGTATTTGATTATTTAAGAGGTATTACAATGGCTCATAAGAAAGGACAAGGCTCATCAAGGAACGGTCGGGACAGTAATCCCCAATTTCGCGGTGTAAAACTCTACGGCGGCCAGGCTGCAAAGGCAGGCTCTATCATTATCCGTCAATGCGGTACGAAGTTCGTACCCGGCACAAATACCAGGATGGGCAAGGACTACACTATCTTTGCGACATCTGAAGGTAAGGTAGAGTTCCAGGGCAAGAGAGTACACGTCGTCTAAAAAACGATAAAACAATTTTGCTTTTACAAGGATGGCATCATTGCCATCCTTTTTTTATACTATTTACGAACGACGAGTCACGAGAAACGAATTATGTTTATTGACCAGGCAAAGATTTTTGTTAAAGCGGGCGACGGCGGACACGGCTGTCTGAGCTTTCGGCGGGAAAAGTTCATCGCCAAAGGCGGCCCGGACGGCGGCGACGGAGGCAGAGGTGGCGACATCATATTCGAAGCCGTTGAAGATGTAGATACCCTCCTTGATTTTGCCGGCAGACACAAACTCGTCGCCCAAAACGGCAGGCCCGGTGAAGGCAGTAATCGTCATGGTGCAAGCGGAGACGACCTCATAGTTAGGGTTCCGCCCGGAACACAAATATACGACACCGATCTGGATCTGATGATAAAAGATTTAAGTGAAATCGGAGCCAAAGCAAGAGTTTGCAAAGGAGGCAAAGGCGGAAGAGGAAATAAATCCTTCGCTACTTCTACGAACCAAACACCCAGAACTACCACTGACGGCAAGCCGGGCCAGGAAAGAAACCTCCGACTGGAATTGAAGCTTATTGCTGACGTCGGTCTAGTTGGAATCCCAAATGCCGGGAAAAGCACGCTGATCTCGCGCTGCTCAGCCGCAAAACCAAAGATAGCCGATTATCCTTTCACTACCCTCGAACCGGTTCTCGGCATTATAGATATAACCGATTACCGACGCTTCGTAATGGCTGACATCCCCGGCCTTATCGAAGGTGCCCATGAAGGAACAGGGCTCGGGTTCGAATTTTTGCGTCACATAGAAAGAACTACTATTATAGCACATATTCTTGATATAATGCCCCCTGACGGCTCAAATCCCGTTGACAATTATCATAAGATTCGCAATGAACTGGCTTCGTACAGCAAAGCCTTGGCCGATAAGCCGGAACTGATAATCGCCAACAAGACCGATCTTGACCCGGACGGCGATGCAGTTGAAAAAATCCGCGAAAAGCTGGGCCAGGATGTCTTCGCAATTTCTGCCGTCACTGGAACAGGAATAAAAGAGCTATGCGAAAAACTTTGGCAAACTATTCACAAAGACAAATTTGAGCAGGACTAATAATGAATCTGATAGCAATAGATATCGGCAATACGAACATCCACATTGGCCTGTTTCTTAAGGGCCAGGAAAAATCTATAAATACCATCGCCGGCCTTAACGAGGCTAAAATAAAAAGCATCATAAAAGAACTCTGGCTGCAAATACCCATCCTTGAATCTTCTAAAGAGAAAAAGCGTGACGGCGTTATAGTAGTTTGCTCGGTAAAGTCCGATTGGACTAAAATGGTTCGCGGCATTGTCAAAGAGCAGTTCGACGAAAAGATTTTTGTTATAGGCAATGACATCCCGCTGCCAATGCCGGTATTCGTTGACGAACCTCTAAAAGTCGGAACTGACCGTGTCATAGCAGCCGCTGCGGCTTATGCCGTAGTCGAAGGTGCCGTAGTAGTAGCTGATGTCGGAACCGCGCTAACGATTGATCTTGTCGATGAGCATGGCGCTTTCCAGGGTGGAGTCATCTGCCCAGGTCCGGCTATGAAAGCAAAGGCCCTGAAAGATGGAACTTCACAATTGCCGGAGATAACAATCTCAAAACCAGAAGCTCCATACGGCAAAAACACTCACGATGCTATTAATTGCGGCATT
>JANQHJ010000043.1 GCA_028282745.1 Sedimentisphaerales bacterium
CAGGGCGGGCACTTCGGTTTTCCGGCCGAGCTGGCTGCCCGCCCAGCGTGCGTCACCGCCGAGAGCGATAAATGTCTGGATACGTTTTAGGGCAAGTACGCCTGAGATGGCGGCGACTGCGCTCGATACTTTTCGTTCGATTAAAGTTGCGGCGTCTTCGACGGTGTCACTGCCGGTCGAAAGAGCCTCGCGAATTCTGACCGAGCCGATGGCGAGGCTCTGCGTTGCGATGATCTCGCCCTTTTCGAGTACGCTGAGAACCGTGCCTCCGCCTCCTACCTCGCAGATCAAAGCTTTTCTGCGTGAAAGGAATTTCTTGCCGATGTCGTGCCGCAAGGCAGAGACATTAAGGCGGCTTTCCTCTGCGGCGTTGATAACATTAACTTCCAGGCCGGTCGAAACGTAAACGCGGTCAATGAATGTATCGACATTAGAGGCTTCGCGGACGGCGCTGGTGGCGACGACGTTTATACGCTGCACATTATAGGTGCGAAGGACTTTTTGGAAATCGCGGAGTATGATTATCGCGGCACGCATGCTCTGCGCGCCGAGCCTGCCCTTGCGGAATGTATCCTGGCCGAGTCGCAGGGCTCGCTGGAGTCTTTCAAGCACCTCTATGTCGCCATTGGGCAGAACCTGAGCAACGGCCATGCGAATGGCATTGGTGCCGATGTCGATGCCGGCGATAGTTCCGGCTTGCTGAATCTTTGCTTTTTTGCTCTTTCGAGCCGCCATAAATAACTCCCAATTTGTTATGTCACCAAAGATAACAAACAAATGCTAAATTTGTGTTAAATTCCCAAAGTTTATCGTCCTTATTTGCTTATAACTTCAAAACTTACGACTGTATCGAAGATTTTGCAAAATAAATCCGATTTTTTATTGGCCGAGTATATTTCAGACGCACAGGAGGCGGCAGATTGGCAAAAAAATATGATTTTTTTGTCAGAAATTTCAGCCTTGATATTTTTAACCGTATCAGTGTGAGTGCGGTCGAGGCCGTCGGCTATTCTAAGAATGCAGGCGAGAATTGAAACTCTTTCCCTGTCGGTTTCGCTAAGCTCGCAGAAGTATTTGTGGGTATCCTTCGGTAAGGCCTTTCTATGATAGCGTGCGATCAGGGCAACCATTTTGTGTTCGGCTGGTTCGAGGTGCAGGTCGGTATCCATGATAAAATTTCGGGCGGTTTTATGGTGGCCCTTTGGACCCTGCATCCAGCCGATATCGTGCAGCATCGCGCCGCAGTTCAATAAAAATCTGTCGTCGGCGCCGAGTTTATGCAGTGGTTTTAATTCATCAAATAGTATCAGCGCGAGTTTTGTCACCTGGTGAGTGTGCCCGGCTTCGTAGTTGCAGGCACGGGCAAGATCGTTGACAGCTTTTAGTATTTTGTTTTGTTGCTCGCTCATTTTGACTTTTCAGCGATGCTGTAATCATTCTTGAGTATGTCGGCGAGAACTTTTGACATCCCGGCGGCGTGCATTGCCCGCAAGACGCGCGGAACATCGAATTCAACTAAATGATTTTCGACCGATACTTTTTTGGCGGTAATGTCAACAGTCGCATAAGAAGCTTTTAGTGTGCCCTGCGGTGGCATACCAACAGAGCCTGGATTGATGAAGTAAGTGTCGCCAACTTTTTTAAAGAAATATCGATGTGAATGACCCGACATGACTATCTCGGCTTTTGAAAGTTTTGCTAATTCTTTCAATCTCGCCAATGTTGTATCCGGGCCGATGGGTTCCTGGTTGCATTCGACACTGCCGTGAACCAAAAGTGTTTTTCGGCCTTGCAGCTTTAGCCGAAACTTGTCGGGTGGCGATTTTAGATATTTTAAATTCTTTTTGGTCAGCCTTTTGTTATTGAATTTAAAGGCCTGGAACTTGGCCCTATTTTTTTGATTTTTCCATTTCGATTTTTTCTTATCGAAAGCGATGACCTTTTCATCATAATTACCGATGATGCCGGTAATTTTACGTTCTCTCAGCTCGTCGATGACCTCGTTCGGGAAGGGAATATATCCGACAATGTCGCCAAGATTGAGGATTTTGGTGACTTTCTGCTTTTTTATATGCTGAAGAACCACTTCGAAGGCTGGTAAATTGCCGTGTATATCGCTAATAACAGCTATTTTCATTGGTTGTCCCCCCGTCATGCTAAGCGGGCATTATCTGTGTAAGCCTTTAGCCGGTCATCCAGCTGGGCTAAAAGGCCCTGCCAGAAACCGTTGTCTTCCAAGTCGTGCCAGTAGTCCCGGAACTGGATAAATGTTTCCTGCCGACAGCGTCTGCGGTCGTCGCGCAGGAATTCGAGGCCTTTCTGCAGTCTTTTGAAAGTTCGCTCGTGGCCGAAGTATTCAAGTGTCCGCTGGTGTTCTTCTTCGATGAAGTCCTTAATAAAATCATCCCAGATATCACAATCATGAATATCACCGAGATATGTTTGTGTTTTCTTAATTGTCTTGACGCTTTCCTTTAATTGTTTATCAAAGGCGATGTCACAAATCTCAAGAGTATAGCGGAGTTTTTTGGCGGCGATTCGCATCGCGTGATGACTTTTTTTATCGTTCGGATTATTCAATGAGCTTTCATAAGAATGCAGGTCGGAAATCCTTTGTGCGATATTTTTTCGGGCCTGGGTAAAAACATACTTACTCTGCAAGGTTACATTTCTGTGCTTGAGATAGAACATTGTCTTTTCGATCTCGCCGTAAATATCAGCAAGCAGCCTGCTTGATTCGAATTTGATAAGCTGCTTGACGACTGCAGGCTGAATTTCATCTCTTGACTGCTGGAGACGAAGCATTAGTCGTTTTATGCCGGGCTTGAATGCTTTTTGTTCGAATGTAAGGCCGGCGATGGTTTTCTGCATGAATTCTATCTGTACATCTTTATCGCGAGCCGAGCCGAGACGTTTTGTTATCCGGCGGATTTTCTGCTGCCAGGTTTTTAGTCTCTTGGCAGGAAAGCACTGGGCAAATAAATTGAAACCGGCTCGCAGTCTTCTTGTCGCAACTCGGGCCTGGTGGATGAACTCGATATCTTCGGCCTGCTTTGCACCTTCGATCTGGGCCTGCAGTTGTTCGAGCTGTGTGCGGATATATGTGCAGGCTAATAATTCGTAACTCTGGTCAACCATTTTGCCACCATATATGAAAGTAAACTGCCTTATCTGGATTTTACCATTTATTTTCCAAGATGCAATATCAAGGGAGCAGCTATCAGACGGGGTCGCCGCTAAGCCGTGTATAAGCCGAAAAAACGAGGTCCTTATTGAAAACCAATGTAAAAAGATCGGCCTTTTCGACTGCCCTTTTGAGTTGAGCGGCGGTGTTTGTAATTATATGGAAAAGCACGTCTTGCTTATCAGGCTTGAGATCGACTTTGATGGGTTCGGCAATATCATTTTTATCGAGGCCGTCAGCTATCCTCAAAATGGCGGCGAGTTTCTTAACGCAAAGCTTGTTATCACGATTGAGATATCGATAGTGTCTATGAATTCTACTCGGCAACATTCCTTTATGATAGCGAACTACAAGAGCGATCATCATACGCTGTTTTTTAGTGAAAGGAAGTTCATCTGCGCGGATTATCAAGTTTCTTGCAATCTTATTGTGAGTTTTGCTGTTAATTTTTTTGGCGATATCGTGCAAAATCGCGGCAGTCCATAGCCATATTCTTTCGGTGTTGCCCATGTTATGAAGAGGCTGGAGCTCATCGAAAAGATTTATAGCGATATTAGCTACTCTATAAGCATGCTTGCGGTCGAAGCCGAAACTTTGGCCGAATTCGTCAACCTGTTTTGCGAGCTTATGAATGTGCACTTTCGACGCCTTGTTCTTTAAAAGCTTAAATGTTTTCTTTCGATTGCTCATATCGGCTTGATTGTTTGAGAGCTTTTGTTAAACTTATAGCAAAGACCTATAATTGGGCGCTTATTATTAAATCGTCAATTAAAGGCTTTATCCTGAAACGAAAATCAGATAATTATCGGGCAAAGAAATAGTTAGCAAGCCGCTTAAAGGAAACTGACGAGGAATGAGTCCTCAAGGTAACAGAAAAACGGCTTAATCAGTAAAGGGATTGTATTTAGTGGCTTCAGCGACGAAAACAAACTGCATCGGAATACTAACCAGCGGAGGAGATTGCCCGGGCCTGAACGCAGCTATTCGGGCGGTAGCTAAGGCGGCAATCAATGAATACGATATGACGGTGATCGGAATACAGGACGGATTTCGCGGCCTGGTCGAAAATCGTGTTATACATATCGATGCTAAGATGGTCAGCGGAATACTGACGACCGGCGGAACGATTCTCGGGACCAGCAGGGATAAGCTGCATAAAATGCCGATGGGCGGTAAAACTCGCGATATGACAAAAGTCGCAGTTGAAAACGTTAAGAAAAATCACATCGATTGCCTTGTCTGTCTTGGCGGCGGCGGGACTCAGAAAAACGCATATCGGCTGCATGAAGAAGGCGGTATCGATGTAATGACACTGCCCAAGACAATTGATAATGACGTATCGGGAACAGATGTTACTTTCGGCTACGATACGGCAAGGCAGATAGCAACCGACGCAATAGACAGGCTGCATACTACGGCTACAAGTCATCACCGTGTAATAGTTTGTGAAATAATGGGACATAAGACGGGGTGGCTCACACTTAGCTCAGGTATAGCCGGCGGTGCTGATGTTATTTTGATACCGGAACTGCCTTACGACTTCGATGTAGTTAAAGAGTATCTACTCGAGCGCAGGCGAAGGGGCAGCAGGTTCTCAATTATCGCGGTGGCCGAAGGAGCGATACCGAAGGAAGAGCCAGCTAAGGCGAACAAGAAAAAGAAAAAGGCTAAGGTAAAAGAAAACGAGGACACGGCAACCGATGTCGAGCCGCCTAATATAGTTGAAGAACCAATCGCCAGTAAGATAGCAAGAAGATTGCAGGAATTGACGGGAATCGACGCAAGAGTAACTTCACTGGGGCACGTTCAGCGAGGCGGGGTACCAACGGCTTTCGACAGGTGGTTGTGCACGAGATTAGGGACAAAGGCAGCACAACTTCTGGCTAAGGGCGTTTATAACGTGATGGTCGGGTATCATGCGGGTATCTGTAAGCCTGTTAAGCTCGAAGAGGTGGCTGGTATTAGAAAAGAAGTTGAGCCGAATGACCCGATGATAGTCTCGGCAAGGCTGGTCGGTACGTGTATGGGCGATAAAAATCCGTTCGCTTAGTAAACGAGGCCTTTGCCACAGTGAAATTTCATATCTTTGCCCTTGACTGGAAGCGGTAAATAGATTCTACTTTATTTACTGTGTAGAATTAATAACAAGGTGGGACACCAGCAGTATTTATCAAATCAATATTGGATAAAAATATTCTCGAAAGGAGTCGATTATGAAAAAAGCAGCTTTACTTACAATTCTATTAGTACTGGTAATATTCATCTGTGGCTGCGAGCCGGATTCCGGCACCAGCAGGATAAGACCCAAACAAGTCAAAAAGGCGGTCGATCGTCAGGCGGTGATCGATGCGGCTATGGATAAGGAAGTCGATATCGTCGAGACAATGTCAGGTCAGCGCAACGCTTATCGTCAGAGCCTTGTCGCACTGATTAAACATTATCGCCAGACCGGCAATTATATGAAACGTGAGTGGGCCCGGAAAGAACTGGCCGAGCTTGATAAAATCCCGCAGTATAACTATATAATCGAAGCGGCGACGGCACCGGCTGATCTTAAGGCAACGACAGAGATACCGGCGGCGGATGACCTTTACTATCAGGCTGTTGTTATCGAAGAGGATGCAAGGCGATTACTACTGCCGAGTAATAAGGATAAGCGCCGGCTGGCACTGGATAAATATGACCAGATGATCCGCCAATACCCAACAAGTGACAAGATCGACGACGCAGCTTACCGTGCTGCGAATATATACGAAGGGTTCAAGGATTACTCGATCGCATTGATATATTATCAGCGTGCTTATCAGTGGGACGCCGAGACTGTTTATCCGGCACGTTATAGAGCGGCGAAGATACTTGATTACCAGTTATCAAGAAGAAGCGAAGCTTTAGACCTTTACAGAGAGTCACTGCAATATGATGCGCTGAGCGCAACACAAAGAGAGGCTATACAATTGAGAATTTCCGAGTTGACGCTTGGTACAAAATAAGACTGTAAAATTTTTATAAAATCAACGATAATGACAGGCCTGACAATCAAGTCAGGCCTGTTTTTTTTATGAATGATTATGCCAAATGATTTTGAAAATAAAATTCTGAAATTCGCAGAGCAGGAAAAACTCTTCGAGGATGTCGATAAGGTTCTTGTCGCGGTATCAGGCGGAGCGGACTCAATGGCCCTTTTGCACTGTTTGTGGGCGCTCAAGGCTCAGGGTAAGATAGATGCCGAGCTTATCTGTGCGCATCTGAACCATCGGATACGCGGAAGTGAATCGGACGGCGATGAACAGTTCGTTATCAGAGAGGCATTCGATCTTGGCGTTAAAGTTATCAAACAGAGCATCGATATACCGGCCTATGCGAAAAAGCATAAGCTATCTGTCGAAACAGCGGCGAGGCAATGGCGGCTCGATACACTACAAAGGGTCGCATCCGAAAACGGCTGTGGCTGGATAGCTACCGGGCATCATAAAAACGATAATGCAGAAACGGTCATCCAGCGACTAATGCGCGGGACGGGCTTTAGAGGACTTGGGGGAATATGGCCGAAGAGAATATTCAACAGTGGTGTGGGATATATCCGGCCGCTGTTGTGCGTGGGCAGAGATCAGATAATCGAATACCTTAATGGGCGAAAACTTAAATGGCGCGAGGATTCCTCTAATGCCAGCCTTGACTACAGGCGAAACTTTATCAGGCATCAACTGCTGCCGGAAATTCAAAAAGGCTGCGAGGGTGATATAGCAGAGGATTTATGGCAGCTTTCATGCAAAGCTAAGCGAGTGAGGCAGGCAACCTATAACCAAATCGAGCAGCTATGGAACAAGATAGCGTTATCGTCGCGGCGGCGGGTGAAGCTTGATCTTAGACAATTCCTTGCCCAGCCGGAGCCAATACAGGTCGAGCTTATCCGGCACAGCCTGATCTGGCTCGGCAGCGGTGAAGGGAATTTGACCGAGGGTCATTACAGCAGACTTTTAGAACTTGCACAAAAGAACATCAGTAATAAAAAGATGGAACTGCCGAATGGTTTTACGGCATGGCGGGAATATAAGAAAATCGTTTTTGCGCAGTCGGAACCGAAACACGGTAAAGAAAAATTCATCGGTAAGACGGTTGAGGTCAAAGTGCCGGGTAAGACTCAGTTCGGTAACTATATTATCGAAGCCAAGGTCGAGAGATTTGATAATGAGGCACTTAAGCAATTTCAGGCTAAGAAGGGTCTTTTAACCGAGTGGTTCGATTTTGATAAGATAACTGGAGCCGTTACTGTTCGTTATCGAGTAGATGGCGACAAGTATGTTCCGCTTGGTATGAAGGAAGAGAAAAAGATAGGCCAGTTCCTGACCGATGCCAAGGTGCCGCAGGATATCCGGGATATTACGTTAGTTATCAGCGACGCGGAAAAAATCATCTGGCTATGGCCGATCCGAATGAGCGAGCAGGCAAAAATAACCGGAAATACAATCAAAACACTACAACTACGCATCACCCAGAAAAGATTGTAAGCTTACAACACCAATATCCAAACTTTTTTAATCATAACTCCACTCCTTAATGAGACCTATTCAAACTTCTGATGGCTTTGGATCAAAGTACAGCAAGGATCATCTTCCCTGTCATCAATATTAGTCAACCGATAAGCATTTTTAATCTCTTTACCGATAATTTTATTGACTAAGTCCAAGCCATTGACCTCGACAGCCCTTAAATACTCCTGCATGAGTTCCGGATTATTTTGAATAATCATAAAGATCTCGTTGGTGATTCGTTTGTTCATCCTGCTAATCGCTTTTTGGGCAATTTCTTTAGGTATCATCTCGGCTTACTTTCCATTGTGTTATATGGTTGTCTTTTTTTAAGTATTCAATATTTCATTTATTTCGGTGATCAGAATCGGCAGGTGTTTTGTAACAGCCTGCCATACGATGGCTTCATCTACTACATCGTAACCGTGAATCAGGATGTTTCTAAATCCTATTATGCGATGGTAGTCGGAAATCCCGGTCAGTAACTCGTCATCGATATATTTGATCCGGTTAAGAGCTTCGCCGATAATCTCAAAATCCCTCTCAACAGCTCTTTGAGTGACGTGGCTGTCCTGATATGCTTTGAAGTCCATCCCCTGAACAAAACTTTGTATTTCTTCAGCTGACTGCAGGACATCGATAAGATTTTTTCTGATTTCATCGTTCATAGATTATGGTCCTTGTCTTGTCGAGGGTGTCTCTAAAGACAGGATTGCGAAAATTTTTATCGACAACCAGATCGACCTGTCGTTTGAATATTTCCTCCAGTTGCTCTTTTAAGTCAAAATATTTTTCAAAAATATCGATGTCTTCATCCGTATCAAAAATGACCAAGACATCGACGTCGCTGCTTTGAGAAAAATTCTGGTTCAAGGCTGAGCCAAAAAGTCCCAGCCTTTTCACGGGCAGTTGCCGGCAAAGGCGCTCAATTTCCGGTTTGACTTTTTCTATATCGAGCATCTTGAGTATTTCATATAGTTCATCTTTGCACATCATCAAAACAGGTATTTATTAATTTCCAATGCACCGTGAAATATGCCTAATATGTCAATATTTCTGTCGGACTTTATTAAATATGCTATTCTATAATGGCCATAGAGCAGTACGCGTATATCTTCATTGTAATCAGAATGATATTTATGCCCGATTTCCGGGTATTCTTCAAGAATCCTGGCTTTCTCATATATCCCCTCAACAACACGTTTGGCTGCCGAAGAATTATCAACAGCGATATAATCATGGATGTCCTTTAGCCACTTTTGAGCTTCATGTGTCCAGTTTATTTTTACCATGACTTGATTCTTTTTTGCATTTCATTGTTACTTATTGTCTTTTCTTCACTGGAATCTTTTAATCCACGTTCGATCATTCTGCGAAATGCCAATTCTCGCAAAATCTCGTCATAGGTACTGTCTTCCGGCTGTTCATTGATTATCTCAGCCATTTTTTCTTTAACAGTCATTTTAATTTACCTTCCATTATGTTATGCAGTTCGAATTTATTATACATATAAGCAATATGTTCTGCAAGTTACGACTTATAAAACCACTATCCGGTAGTGTTTTTTCGGCGTAGGATGTAGTGGTAATGCTGCGCGAAGCGGTGGGCCTCGTCCGCTTTATTTACAGCGATTACGAGATATTCGAGTTTTTTCTCCCTACCAATCTCAAGACAGATTCAGGGGTATTTTTCAGGCAATCTTACTTTGAATCTGTTGATATGCTACTTCTGCAATATTAGCCTGTCTGCTTGCGTGTTCGATGGTCATGTTTACCAGATTGTCGTCCTTATCCAAATCAACGTAAATATTTTCGTTAATCTCTTTGGTCTGAGCCACCTGATTATCCGAAAACTCCACCAGAGCGGTATCGGTATCTGTAAAGTATTTGATCTTCATAATATTACTCCTGAAAATTGCGGTCAAAGAAGGCATTGTGCACGGTTTTACCATCCGAAAGCAAAATAATCCGCAAATATTTATCGACTTCTTTTACATATACCCATTTTCGAATTCTGCCGTCCTTCTGAACTTTTGTCCTTAATGGATTATCTATGGCATCCTGAATCCATTCTTCTTTGATACATGAACGGTCCGGCCGATTCCTGGTGTAAAGAAAATACTGGGTAAATTTCACTTCTATTTCTCTTGCCTGATTTCTGGACAATATATTTTAATATACAAAATTTATTATACGTATAAACAGTATGAGCTGCAAGATATGATTTTTAAAGCAAACATCATCGTTTATAGCTGTATATGTCCATTACAAGACACTATCCGGTGGTGTTTTTTCGGCGAAGGATGTGGTGGTAATGCTGCGCGAAGCGGTGGGACTCGTCTCTGACATACTGCAAGAGCTTTAAAGCGGCATTAGTACGAGGTAATTTTACAGGCTCTGTCTTATCGAGCAGGTAAATTTCCTCTTCGCGCTTGGCGAGCGAGGCGATATTTAGTTTCGGGGCGTTCATTTCATCAAGAGCTTGTTTGGCGGCGTTCAATTGGCCTTGTCCGCCATCGATCAATACCAGGTCGGGCCAGAGTTCTTCGCCCTTGAGAGCGTATTTGTATCTACGACGGACGACCTCGGCGATCATCGCATAATCGTCTATACCTTCTACAGTTTTAATCTTGAAACGCCGGTAGCCGCTTCTGAAAGGTCGGCCGTCTATGAATTTCACCAGTGAGCCGACGGCATCGGAGCCGCTGATGTGGGCTACGTCGATACCTTCGATAATCCTGACCGGTTCAGTGGAGCCGGTGATCTTCTGCAGTTTCTCCAGCGCTTCGGTCGGATCTGTTGCGAAGACTTCCGGCTGAATGTCATCTTCGGGATTACCGCGTTTATCCAGCTTCTCGATCAGACGGATGCGGTCGCGGTAGAGACCGGCCTGTTCGTATTGGAGGTTTTCGGCGGCTTCAGTCATTAGTTTTATCCATTGCTTGAGGATAGTCGAGCGTTTGGATTTCAAAAAGCGGGTCAGGTCGGTGATTATCTTTTTATATTTCTTCTGATTGATAAGGTCGGCACACGGTGCGGTGCACTGTTTGATGCTATATAAAAGACACGGCCTGAAAAATCGCCTTTTGTGGTTTTCGACACTGATATCGAGCTTGCATGTGCGGAACTTAAATATCTTCTGCAATACGACGAGTGTCTGACGCAGATCATTAACTCCTGTGAATGGGCCGAACAGGCGGTTGCCCTTCTCGCGGGGATTGCGGGTGATATAGACGCCGGGGAAATCGTCGCCGGTGGTAATTTCGAGGTATGGGAAGCTCTTTCCGTCAGTCTGGTCGGTATTGTATGGTGGATGGATGTCTTTTATCAGTCTGGCTTCATTCAGGACGGCGTCGATCTCGTTGGCGGTTTCGAGGTAATCGACTGCAACGGTTTTTTCTATCATCTCGACGATCTTGGGCCCCCGCGAGCTTATCAGGTCCGCACCGGGCTGGAAATAGCTGGCTACCCTGCTGCGGAGGTTTTTGGCTTTACCTATATATAGTACCTTGTCCTTTAGGCCCTTCATAAAATACAGGCCCGGCGTCGTTGGAAAGGCCTTAATGGCCTCTTTGATATTAATAAGCCGATTTTCATCCTTTTCTTTTACCATGGCTACTGTTATTTTAGCGTACTGAACTTCTTGAAGGAAGCATTATGACAGATAAAATTGAACTAAAAGACAACGATACGATAGTATTCATCGGCGATAGTATCACCGACGCAGGCAGATTCGAGCTGGCCTATCAGCCGTTCGGCAACGGGTATGTTCATTTTACAGCTAACTATCTATTGGCAAAATACACCGAGTGGAAGTTAAATATTATCAATGCTGGTATCAGCGGAAATACTATCCTGGATTTGAAGTCGCGATGGCTGAAGGACTGCATTGAGCATAAACCCGATATACTCAGCGTGCTAATCGGTGTTAACGATGTTCACTGTGCGCAAGAGAGAGGGTTTGGAGAAGCTTATGTCCCGGAAAAATTCCTGTCGAACTATGAGGTGCTGCTTTCACAGGCTAAAAAGCACCGCGATTGCCAGCTTGTTTTGATCGAGCCCTTTATGTTTTGTGATAATACCAATATACAGGTTTTTGCTGACCTTGCGGAATATATAAAAGCAGTTCATGTCGTCGCAGAAAAATTTGACGCGGCTGTCGTACCGCTGCAAAAATTGATAGATGAAAAAATAAAAACTGTACCGCCGTTTCGCTGGTCAGGTGATTCAGTTCATCCTTTCGAGTGGGCACATTTTTGGATTTCACAACAATGGATCAAAACAACTAAACTATAATTCACAACAAAGAAATTTTTTTCCTTCGTAGATTCAGTAACAACAAGGACTAATAAAAAATTTGCAACTTTTATTAAAAAATCGTTAATTTGTTCTTGGCAGTTTCGGCTCAATCGAATATATTCAACTTTGTTGTATTCAACAATATCTAGTGTCCAACTATTCTGAAAATCAATATGTTGTATGCCTATGGATGGCATATTTTTTAGCAGGGAGGCTTTTGAATGGCGACTGATTTCAACCCTGAAAACCCTTTCAAGAACGAGCAGCAAGAGAAGAAAACACCTATGAATGAGGCAGTTAAAGGTAATGCCGCGAAGGTAGATCGTTACTTTTCAACGCTTGGCGTTCATCCTTTCGATGAACTTCTCTGGGAGCAACGCTCTGCCAAGATATCGAGCGACAGCGGCCAGGCTATCTTCGAGCAGGACGATATCGAAGTTCCAACAAGCTGGAGCCAGTTGGCAACGAAAGTAGTTGCCAGCAAATATTTCTTCGGTGATATCGAGACCAAGGAAAGAGAACGC
This sequence comes from Sedimentisphaerales bacterium, assembly GCA_028282745.1. GTDB lineage: Bacteria > Planctomycetota > Phycisphaerae > Sedimentisphaerales > Anaerobacaceae > JANQHJ01. The sequence continues at coordinate 12,536 of JANQHJ010000043.1, forward strand.
TCGCTCAAGCAACTTGTTCACAGGGTTTGCCGAACGATCGCCGACAGGGGTAAAAGCGACGGCTACTTCGCAAGCGACGAAGATGGAGAGAACTTCTATCACGAACTGACATGGCTTTGCATTAACCAGTACGGTGCGTTCAACTCACCGGTATGGTTTAATGTGGGCCTTTATGATGTTTATAATGTTGCAGGAAGTAAGCATAACTATCACTGGGACGAGGAGAGCCAGCAGGCTTTGCCTTGTGAAAATTCTTATCAATACCCCCAGGCTTCAGCCTGCTTTATCCAGTCGGTAGAGGATTCGATGGATGACATCATGCGTTTGGCTAACAGCGAGGCGATGCTGTTCAAGCACGGCTCGGGTACAGGAACCGACTTATCAACACTGAGAAGCAGCAAAGAAAAGCTCAGCGGCGGTGGTAAGCCGAGTGGGCCGCTTAGCTTTATGAGAGTTTACGACCAGATCGCAGCTGTCATTAAGTCAGGCGGCAAGACACGTCGCGCAGCCAAGATGCAATCGCTGAAGATCGAGCATCCCGATATTAAAGAATTCATCACATGCAAAACCGAGGAAGAGAAAAAGGCCTGGGCACTTATCGACGCAGGATACTGCGGTGAGTATAACAACGAAGCGTATAGCAGTGTTATGTTCCAGAACTCGAATCTCTCCGTGCGAGTAAGCGATGAATTTATGCAGGCCGTCGAAAAAGACGGTAAATGGGCCACTTACGCCATTACCGATGGTGAAAAACTTGAAGAACACTCGGCTACCGAACTGATGGATTTGATCGCCGAGGGTACAAGGGTGTGCGGCGATCCGGGTTTGCAGTATCATACTACGATAAACCGTTGGCATACCTGTCCGAATTCCGGGCCAATTAACGCATCGAATCCGTGCAGCGAGTATATGTTTATCGACGACTCGGCATGCAACCTCGCTTCACTGAACCTGATGAAGTTCCGCAACGAAGACGGCTCATTCAATATCGAAGCATTCAAGAAAGCTATCAGGATGTATATCATTGCCCAGGAAATCCTGGTCGATAACGGCAGTTACCCTGAGGCATCCATAACTATTAACAGTCATAAATACCGTCCGCTGGGACTCGGCTATGCAAATCTTGGCTCGTTGATTATGAGCCTTGCTTTGCCGTACGATTCGGACCAGGCAAGGGCGATTGCCTCAGCTATATCAGCAGTATTAACCGGCACCTCCTATGCGGTAAGTGCCGAACTGGCTTCGGCGAGGGGAGCTTTTGACGAATTTAACAAGAACAAAGAATCAATGCTCAACGTCATCAATATGCACCGCGAGCATGCCAACAATATCCCGGAATCGCACTGCCCGGATTATCTCCGCAACGCTGCGAAAGATGCCTGGGACGAGGCGTTCGATATGGGCTCGAAGGTTGGATTCAGAAATGCCCAGGCGACCGTGCTGGCACCGACCGGTACGATCGGGTTTATGATGGACTGCGATACGACCGGTGTCGAGCCTGATATCGCACTGGTCAAATATAAATTGCTGGCTGGCGGCGGAATGTTGAAGCTGGTCAATAAGACAGTACCGATGGCACTGGAAAAGCTCGGTTACAGCGTAGATGATATTAAAGTTATCTGCGATTACATCGACGAGCAGGAAACCATCGAAGGTGCTCCGAAGCTTACCGATGAGCATGTGGCGATTTTCGATTGTGCCTTTAAGCCGCGAAACGGCAAACGTTCAATCCATTATATGGCACACATCAAGATGATGGCAGCTGTTCAGCCGTTCATCTCCGGCGCTATCAGCAAGACTATCAATATGCCGAAGGAATGCACCACTGAACAAATTGCCGAGGCATATATGGAAGGCTGGAAGATCGGGTTAAAAGCCGTGGCTATCTATCGCGACGGATCGAAGAGGCTTCAGCCGGTACAAACTAATAAACACAAAGAAGGTAAAGGCAAGGCCGACGCCGCGGTTTCGGCAAGGCCTTATAGAAGGAGATTGGCTGAGACGCGTAACAGTATTACGCATAAGTTCTCAGTTGCACAGCATGAAGGATACCTGACGGTGGGGCTGTACGAGGATGGACAGCCTGGTGAATTATTCATCACCATGGCCAAGGAGGGCAGCACCGTCGGGGGTCTTATGGATGTGATAGGCACATGTACTTCGATGTCGCTGCAGTATGGCGTGCCGCTTATTACACTCGTCGATAAGTTTCGCCACGCCCGGTTCGAGCCGGCTGGTATGACAAGCAACCGCGACATCCCGTTCGCGAAGAGCCTTATCGATTATATCTTCTGCTGGATGGGTTGCCAGTTCATCCCGGGCTATAAGGAAAATAACACTCCGAACAGAAACGTCGCCCCCGAAAGTGACAACAAGAACACTACGACAGCTAAACAGCTTGTCGAGAAGACCAAGGATCTCGCGCAAAAGATCGCCGAGGCAAAAAATAAAACCGATAAGCCGAAATCAAACGGCAAAAAAACTTCTATCAAGGAAGTCAGCCCCGCTAAGAAAACGAAAATTTCCGCCAGCGACAGGATAACCGATCTGGTGCCTGTCTCGGTTGGATATGACAGTGACGGCGGACAGGCGGAAGCTAAAGCTATGCAGGGCTTCAATGCCCAGTTCCAGCATTTTCAGGACGACGCCCCGGCATGTGATATCTGCGGCTCGATAACGGTCAGAAACGGTACCTGCTATAAATGTTTCAACTGCGGCAACAGCATGGGCTGCAGTTAGAACGAGGGTGCTATTTTTAGAGTCTCTAACTTAATGAATAAAAAGAACTTTCTTAATAGTCAAAACCGGCATTTGTCTTCTTTTTGTTATATACTATTAAAAGGGGCCACTGGACGAGGGTTTGGTGGCTTTTTTTATTATCAGTGAAATTGCCCCTATTATCTCTTGCAAAACGTGTTAGGTTTTTGTAAATTACCTCCTTCGTGTTTCCGGGCGATTAGCTCAGCTGGCAGAGCAGCTGACTCTTAATCAGCGGGTCACAGGTTCGAATCCTGTATCGCCCATTACAAATCGGAGGAGCTAATCTTTTAGCTCCCCACTCAAGGTAACCTGCATCTCGCCGGAAAAAATCGATTCAGGATCAAAGCGTTGTTCAAGTGACTGCTGAATCGTTTTGATCGTTCGGCTAACTTTCCCTTCAAAAATTGTTTTTCCGTTGAAGATAACCTTAACGGGTTTGTCCATATCGCATAGATCATCATTGAGCCGGATGATCAGCTTAGCAACCTTTTCGGCTTTTAATATAGTAAAGACCTGACCATTTCGTTCGGCGATTACTTTGGCGTTGTTCCTGGCCGAGTTTTTTGGAACGCCCAACCAATAAAAACGATCATGGGTAACATTGTCCTGCTTCCAAACGACTTTTTCCGGAAATGGGTTACGAGTAAACTTATCCATCCATTCGATCGCAGCGGCATCGGTCAGCTTCATCCAGTGCCCCATCTCTTTTTGAATATGCAGTTCATACCGGTAGCCTTGGGGATCTTTATCCCGCAGGTCTTTCAGCCTTTTGCCCCACTCCGCGGCGACCTGATTACGCTTGTAAGCTTTGTCAAGCTCTCCACACCAAATGGTAAAACCAATATTTCGCAGGCCCAGCGGTGAAGCGTCATTAGGATGTCCGGCCATCATCGCAGCAGCAGCCCACCGGTCCGCCATGCGCGGAGCAAGTTGATAGACACCGTCACCACCAGCCGAATAACCCATTATATAGACTCGACTGGGATTGACGTTTTCGAACAAAATAGCATCTTCGATAATCCGCTGAAAAAACTTATCGATATGCGGCTTGTGCCAAAGATCCCAGTCGTTGGTGGGAGCCCGCGGAGCCAAGTAAAGGCTCCCGGGTGGTGTTTTATATAACTTTTTCTGATTAGCCCATTGCCTGTCATTGATCTTAGCTGTAGTCCCGCCGCCGCCGTGCATTGATATATAGAGACTTCGCCCATCTTTGGACATGGGGCCGAATTTTCGATACTCAAATCGCATAACGTTATTACCGATCTTTATTTCCTTAGCCTGCCATTCGGTGAGTCGCTCTTTTCTCAACCGGGAAATCTTATCCTGTAATAAAAGCTTCGCCGCTTTAACAGCTTCGGTCTTTGAAAGTGGTATATCAGTATTTTTCAGGACTCCCCGCTTGTCCGACTCAGCTGCGAACCACTGTTTAAGGCTCTTGATCGCAGTAGATTCGGGCCCTGCTGACGTCAGAGATATACACAGCATCATGATTGAAAGAATACACACTATTGCCCTGACTATTAGTTGTTTATCCAGCCTTAGCAGCCTGTCTTTTGGCATATCCTTCTCTCTGTGCTTTTTTCATCAAAAATTAACTAAACGAATACCGGCTTTCGCTGTATAATAATATAGCGTTCAGCAGAAAGTTTAAAAGGGCTTTTTTATGCTGAAGGGAAAGTCAAAGAAAGCTTTTACGCTCATTGAGCTTCTGGTAGTGATAAGTATAATCGCACTGCTGATGGCAATTCTCATACCTGTGCTGAACAAAGGTAAAGAGCTTGCCCGTTCAATACAATGCAAATCCATTCTGAAAGGATTATTTACCGCACATTATTCATATTTTCTCGAAAATAATCAATTAGTCCCCAAGACCTCAGGAAGATACATAGGTGAAGATTTTGACAGGGACTATGATCCCTGGTTTACGAATAATGCCTTTCGAGCTAATCTGAAACTTAAGCCTGTATCTGAGGAATATAAAAACTGTCGCCTTTCAACTGCTCTTCAGCCTTACAAGGCAAGCTATCCTCTTAATAAAATATGTCCTGGAGCTAAATATGCCTTGAAACACCCTGATGAAAAATTATACCCTCTGGATCGCAGTTATGGAATGAATGCAGATACTTATAATGTTAAAACAACAAATGCCTTTCGTGATCTTCTCAATGAAACCGGCAATTGGTTTTTTATAGCAGACGCTATGGATTATTGGTTCAATTACTGGCAGTGTGACAAATACACAGAGTACGGAGAAATCTGGGACGGCTATCCCAATCCGAAAACTAACGGCAGCGTTGCTTTTCGTCATGTTGGTAAAGCCAACATGATCTATTTTGATGGACACCTCGAACGTCTTACTGCCAAGGAGGTTAAAAGTAAATTAGGTGAATGGAGAAGTCGATACATAAAATAGAAACCCGAACTTTCCTTTTATGTATCGACCCTCAATTAATAACGAAGTTTTTCTCTTTCAGTTTACAGATCTAAAGGTGAAACGTAGTCGCCCTTTTCTTTCTGCATTTCTTCGAGTCTCTGACGCTGTTTTTCCAGGACCTCAAGCACGGCTGCCGGAGCGCCGGGAACATTTTCTTTATGGTAATTAGAAACTCTGTCGATCTTTGCCAGGTTCTCAGGAATACGGATCGTGAACTGCTTGACATAATCCTCTTTGGTGTATTCTTTATCGAGTACCTGTTTGAACAGAGCGGCGACATCTTCGTATTTCGGCAGCAAGCCAGTCGGTGCGGTTATCGCATCTACATCACCATGGATACGCAATTCCATCCACTTGACCCAGATATGTTTGTCACGAACGCCATTTAGGAACTTACCATCTGCATCTCTGAGGAAGTAATTAACGCCGAATACCTTAGGCGGATTCTTAATATCTTTGACAAAGTCGAGATTGTTCTGGACATACTTACCCAGCGGAATAGCAACAAAGTCCTGGAT
>JANQHJ010000129.1 GCA_028282745.1 Sedimentisphaerales bacterium
ACCGGTATCCGTTCTTCTGACAATAACCTTTGGCTCCATCGGGTCCCTGGGCGGAGCGTCCATATCCATAATGGTATCGTCAAGGTTGATCGGTTCGCCTGCGATAGTTTCGTCGGCCAGGTTTATCTCAATTGAAAATTCGGCTATCTTTAGAATGTCGCCGCTTTTGATCGCAGCTTTGTGAACAGCCTCTTCGTTGAGGTATGTCTTATTGGCCGAGTCAAGATCCTCTACCATCCACTCGCCGTCCTGAGTACTATAAATAACAGCATGATAGCGAGAAACCGTGCGGTCGGGCAAAAAGACCTGGCTGTCGGCGTGCCTGCCTATATTGATAGGCCCTGCGCCGAACTGCAGTTCGTTAATTATATTCTCACCATTTTTAACAACTAAACGCATAAGGTTATTCCGTTACTCCGAAGTTCGGCCATTATCTGTGTTTAAAACAGTTTTGTCAAGTTTTTGTTTCAGACGCCATTCTACCAGAACCAACAACATATAACTTTAACCCTGCTGCGGTTCTGACGGTAATTTCCAAGGCATTATTTTTATCGGCACCATTGTACGGAAGGTTTATCATCGATTTTTGCCGATAGTTTTTTATTCGAAATGTACTTTTTAACGCAGGCTGGGGACAATATAAAATTACCATCCTGCTTTTTATAGGAACTAAAAGTGATTTAAAAATTTGATACCTTAGCCGAGCATATAAAAAAAGCCCATATCTCCGTGTTACTTATTTTTGCTTTTTGTTAGTCTATGCCGAAGGCATTGACTCGTCTTTTTATAATCACGCAAGACACAGGCTATTAATGATAATCGACAAGCCTTTAAAAATCACTTCAAAGAAAAAACACTTTATTTTCAACTTTTTAACATGGTAAAAATAAACAGTTCGGGTATTCAACATGAACATGTATCTTATTTTTATCCTTGTATTTTTAACCTGCCTAATCTTCCCATTTTAATTTTCGCAATTAAATAATTGTGCCTATGGGAACTCCCGGCAGCTTTTGCAGATTTTGGAATAAGAGTAAGTTTAACAAATATCGGACGAGTATAATTTGAAAAATCAACACATTAAAATTGTAAAAAATCATAAAGCGCGTAAATTACAATTATAGTGAAATATAAAATTCGAAGTGGTATTAAGCCGTACCCAACAGTTACTATTGCGCATAGAACTCTAAAAGACATCTTTGCTTCTTTATCACACCAAGCCGATCTAAATGCTTTAATAAACATGCACATATTAAAGCGAATTCTAATATACGGGATATAATAGGTTAATGGATTAATTGCCTCATTGCACCAGCACTTATCACAATAGTATTGGAGAGGATGACAAGGATTAAGGCAATTAGGGCAAATAGGTTTTGCTTCTTCAGGAATATATTCATTGTCATAATATTCCTCACCTAACGAATTGTTGCTTTCCTCACCTTGCATAATCAACGCTAATTATATCTACTTTAGCCTAACATGTAAAATATTTTTCAATAGATTCAGCTGGGTATTTGCTTATAATGTCCAGTTCGTTGAATATGAATGTTGACAGGAGAATATTGTGAACAGCAGAAAAATTACGGTAGTCGGCGCAGGTAACGTCGGAGCGGCAACCGCTCATTTGGCGGCATTGGAAAATCTCGGTGAGATAGTACTTATAGATATTGTCGAAGGCATCGCTAAGGGCAAGGCCCTTGATCTGTCCGAGGCTGGGCCTGTTTCCGGCTATGACGTAAAAATAACCGGTACTACCGACTGGTCGGTCACGGCAGGCAGTGATATTGTAATTATAACAAGCGGACTTCCCCGTAAACCCGGTATGAGCAGAGATGACCTGCTGGCTAAAAACACCGAGATTGTTAAAAGCGTCTCGGAGCAGATAGTCAAACACTGCCCTGATGCTTATATAATAGTAGTATGCAATCCGCTCGATGCCATGGTATATGCGACATCGAAGGTAACCGGCTTTGCTAAAAATAAAATTATGGGTATGGCGGGAGAATTGGATCGAGCCCGTTTCTGCTACTTCGTAGCCTCGGAGCTTGGTGTCAGCTCACTAAACGTCCAAGCCATCCTGATGGGCGGACACGGCGATGACATGGTGCCGCTGCCGAGATATTCCTCAGTAAATGGTGCCCCGCTGACTGAGCTTATCGATCCCGCGAGGCTTGATGGTATAATAGAAAGAACTCGTAAAGGCGGAATCGAAGTAGTTAATCTGCTCGGATATAGCGCATATTACGCCCCGGCAGCAGGCGCTGTTAAAATGGCTAAGGCTATACTGCAAGATTCAAAGTCTCTAATTTGTTGCTGTGCTTATTGTGACAGTGAATACTCGGCTGGCGGATACTTCGTCGGTGTCCCAGCTATACTCGGCAACGGAGGCGTTGAGAAAATAGTAACTCTTGACCTGAACGAATCCGAGGCCGCGTTGTTTAAAACTTCTCTTGATCATGTAAAATCCTTGACCGAGAAAATAGATTCACTATTCTAACCAAAAAATAATTCTAACAGGGTTGTTCTTGTTGATCAAATATTGTATGTTAAGCCATTAACGTTAATACGGATACGAGGTATCAAATGGATTTGATAAAAAAGATCAAAGATGCTGAAAAGCAGGCAGCTGATATAGTTGAGCAGGCAAGGATGCAGACGGCTGGTCAAAACGAACAACTTCGAAAAGAGAAAGCACAGGCTCTTGAGCAGGCCCAGCAGCAAAGACACAACGCTATTGACGCAGCAGTTGAAAAAGCACAGATCGAAGGCCAAGATCAGGTAGAGGAGCTCAAATCCCAGGCCCAAAACGATATTGACCAACTCAAAAACGAAGTAACACCTAAGATAGATAGTGTTGCCAATAAAGTAATGGAGCACATGAAAGGCTAAGAATGGCCATCTGCAAAATGGCGAAATTCCTTGTCGCCACCCATAAATCTCAGTCATCCGCGGTTCTGGAAGCCCTTCAACATAACGGGCTCTGCCAGATAATCAGCGCCGAGGAGGCGATGGTTTCCAAAGAACACCCCGATCTTGACGTAGCGGGCGGACAAACCAGAGAAATATTCAACAACCTGGCAAAAGTCGAAAAGGCACTCGAAACACTTAAGCCATTTGCCGAGACACCCAAAGGCATGGCAGCAGCGCTTGCACCTAAAACAGTCATAGATGAAAACCTCTACGGCAACGTTATCGACGACCCACAGGTTATGAAAATTGTCCAACAGACCCTGGAAATAGAATCGCAGGTCGAAAATCTGCACAACGACGAAGAGCATTATCAGGCTACGGTCGAATACCTCGCTCCATGGGCATCGCTTGATGTGAATGTTGAAGAGCTTTATCAGGTCGAGAAAGTAACATACATTACCGGCCTGCTCGGAAAGAACAAGGTCACTGAGGTTCAGCAAAAGCTAAATGAGTTAGAAGCCGTAATGGAAAAGGTGGCAGAAAATGGTAATCTCATACCATACATAATTATTTGCCATAAAGAACAGGCTGCTGAAGTTATAAAACTCCTTCGCTCTGTAGATTTTGAGATGGTAAGCTTTGAAGGTATGAAAGGCACAGCAGCACAGCTTATCAAAGAAAATAAAGCCTCCGTTGAAAATTGCCGGACACAACTGCAGGGAAAACGTGATATATTAAAAAAGCTTGCGAAAGATTTTCTCAAAGTACAGATACTTTATGACCACTACGCAAATTTGCACGAGAAGGAATTGAAGGCTTCGGACTGTCTGGCCACCGAAAAAACCGTTCTATTCGAAGGCTGGGTAAAAGAAAATGACTACAAAAAGCTGGAAGATATAATTTCAGAATATCCGGCCTCACAGGTTTCGAAGACGAAGATTGAGCAAGAGGAAGTAATACCCGTAGAGATAAAAAACAAATCTATCTGGCAGCCTTTCGAAGTTGTCACAAGGCTTTATGGAATGCCGCAACATTTCGAGATAGACCCGACCGCCCTGCTGGCCCCGTTTTTCGCATTGTTCTTTGCGCTTTGTTTGACCGATGCCGGATACGGCTTGATCATAATTGCCTTTACTGCTTATTTGATCAGGAAGATGCAGGGTAATAAGAAATTAATATGGATGTTGCTGTCATGCTCAGTATTAACGCTCGGTGCCGGAGCCCTTACAGGCGGATGGTTCGGTGACGGCTGTCAACAACTGGCGTCAGCCTTTGGTTGGAACTGGCTGGCAAAGGCCAGGGAATCCATGATGTGGTTCGATCCAATGGTTGAGCCTATGATATTCTTCAAACTCTCTTTGACTTTGGGGTATCTACATATAATGGTTGGACTGATTGCGGCATTCGTACACAATCTACACAGGAAAATGTTCGTTGCTGCCATTTGTGATCAGTTGACATGGCTGGTTATGCTAAATGCAATCGTGCTGAAGTTATTCGGCACAGGTTTTGGGCTCAGCCCGCAAGTAACCGCCATCTGCGGTAAAGTTGCCTTAGTGCCCGCTGTTATGATAGTACTATTTAGCCAGAGACAAGGCGGATGGGTCGGCAGGATAGCTATGGGCTGCTATCAACTTTTCAGCACTATTTTCTACATGGGCGATGTCCTGAGCTATTTAAGACTAATGGCACTGGGTATGGTAACCGGCGGCCTTGCGATGGCATTTAATGTCATGGCCAAAACAGCTGGAGAGGGAAAGACAATATTGGGTTATGTAATAATGATTATAATCCTGTTAGTCGGGCATATTTTCAATGCTGCGATCTCAGGGTTAAGTGCTTTTGTACACACCATAAGGCTTCAGTTTGTTGAGTTCTTTCCAAAATTTCTCGAAGGTGGCGGAAAACAATTTGAGCCTTTGAAGAAAGAGTATAAGTATATTCACTTTAAAAAAGATTAAATGAGTTAATAAGAAAGGGGTTTTAACTATGGAACTATTAGGGTTGGGTAATGCTATCGCTTTGATTGGAGCGGCTCTGGCTGTCTTTATGGCGGGAGCAGGATCGGCGGTTGGTATTGGCGTGGCGGGTAGAAGTGCCGCTGGAGTTTTAGCGGATTTACCTGAGCGCTACGGCCTGAACTTTATCATGGTCGTTCTGCCCGGTACGCAGGGCTTCTACGGATTTCTCGGAGGCTTTATGGTTCTCCAGAACATGGGAATCATCGGTGAGGCCGGCCCTGTACAGTTGTCATGGCAGCAGGGACTTATGGTATTAGCTGCTTGTTTACCGATCGCTGTAACCGGCTTGATCAGTGCGATCCATCAGGGTAAAGTGTGTTCCGGCGGTATCATGATGGCTGCGAAAAGACCTGAAATGGCATTCAAGGCCGGTGTTGTTTACGCTGTTATGGTCGAGGTTTATGCAGTGCTTGGCCTGCTCATTACGATCTTTATGCTTGGTAAAACAAATATCGACTGGGATGCAGTAAGGGTAACGGTTGAAGCGGTTGCCGGTTAAGAAACAGAACTGAGAATATATTTTTGGTAATTTAAAATGGACAGCAAAGCCATAATTGAAAAAATATTAGCTGACGCAAATGCAGAGGCTGAGAAAATAAGGGCAGAAAACTCTTCCCGGATCGCCTCAGAGAAATCCGAGCTTGAGAATCAGCTCAAGCAGTTCAATGAAGATACAGCCAATTTAGCCCGAAAAGCTGCGGACGATAAGAAGGCTCAAATGCTTGCTGCTGCAAGAATGGAAATTGCAAAGCAATTCCTTGCACAAAAACGGCAGCTTCTCGATGATGTTTACAAAAAGGCTCAGGAAAAGATTGCTCAGCTTCCTGAAGATAAATATAAAAAGATAATGATGGCCAAGATGATCGATGCTGTCGAGACAGGCGATGAAGAAGTAATCACAGATCCTAACGACAAAGTTATCGATCATAACTTTATCATGGAAGTTAATCGAGAGCTTGGCGTTGGCTTAAAAGGTAACTTGCGACTTTCCGATCAAAAGAGCCCCATTCAGGCTGGATTCATTTTGAAACGAGGCAGAATAAGGAACAATGTTTCACTTGCCGTTCTGCTGGAAAAAGCTCGAAAGCAGCTTGATATCGAATTGGCTAAAGATTTATTTTCTGATAACTAACATATATGTCCGAGATAGCAATTAAACAATATATCGACTTTAATATGTATCCTTCCGTCGGCAAGGATGACTGGCGATACGCTTTTGCTTCGGCCAGGGTAAGCGCTCTTGAAACCCAACTATTAACTCACGCTACCCTGCTCGATATGGCTAACGCTGCTGATTTTACTCAGGCCCTGGAGGTATTGAGCTCGACAGAATATTCCCTGCAGGCAGGTGAAGATAACATATCTGCTGTGGAAGAAATGCTGCTTGTCAAACGTTCAGAAGTAAGAGCTCTTTTCAAGGGGCTTATGTTGGATGAACCGCTTGTCGAGTTGCTATGGGAAAGGGATGATTTTGCTAATCTTAGATTGGCCGTTCGCAGAAAGCTCACTGACAGAGAGATCGGTACGGATTATAGCAGCGAAGGAAGTATCAATGTTGAATTGTTCGAAGAAGTCTTTCGTGAAGAAAATTACAGCCCCCTGCCCAATTTCATGCAGGAGGCCGTCGAGGTAGCTGTGCTGGCCTACTATGAGAACAAAAATATCCGCGACATTGATATTGCCATAGATAGATTTCAGGCCCAGCACAGGATCGCTCAAGCCTGTAAACTCAAGAGCAAATTTCTCGAAGGCTTGTTCAGGATACAGATCGATCTTAACAATATCGGCACTATGCTGAGATTGAAATTCGCCGAATCTGAGCTTCATTATGTTTTCATTGATAATGGATTTGTCGATACCTCAAAATTCAAACATAGCCTGGCACTGGGTTATGAGGCGATATCGCCT
>JANQHJ010000067.1 GCA_028282745.1 Sedimentisphaerales bacterium
GCGAAATAACAACAATCCCGATAGTGTCATGAAAATCCCAAGCGGTAGCTGATATACAATGAATTTTTCGAATGGTATCGCTGTTAAAGTCATCGCCAGCATCACACCTGGATACAAAGGCCACCAAAGCTCCCATATATGCCTGTACCAGTAATTGATAGCCGACATCTCCGGGCCCTTGATCTGTGCATTACCAGCTGCTGATTTCACCATCGGCGCCGAAAACAAAGCACCGCCTGGCATCGGTAAAAGTCCTATCAATGCAGGCAATACCGCCATCGTGATAGCAGGCCGACGAAGCACCTTCTTGGCAAGATCAACGATCCGATCCATTATACCGGTTGTATTCATTATCGACGACAGGCTGACGATCTGCATTGTAAGTATAATCAGTCCGATCGTTCGAAGCTGTGTTGCTCCTGATAGCAGGGTTGTTCCAATATCGACAATACCCATTTTAAAGAACAATCCCGCTGTTATCGAGCTTGCGAATAAGGCTATGGATAACGGCACCTTAAACCTTACAAGGACAAGGATCAGCCCAAACACCCCTAATGTCACACTTGTTGCATACATAAGCCAACTTTCTAACAAAACCAAGGCACAATTGCAATCTTTACTCCATTCTTGCAAAAATGAACAAAAACAGATAAATTCATTATCAATATCAATAACTATGCTCAAACTGCGAAAAGGTTTTCAAATATGCGGATATTAACTTCGATATCACAGTTAAGCGAGGCCAACAAGGGTTCAGTAGTTACAATAGGCAATTTTGACGGCCTGCACCTTGGTCATCAGGAAATAATTTGTACCGCCAAAAAGCTCGCGGATAAGCACAATACCTTTTTGGTGGTATTAACCTTTGATCCACACCCAATCTCGATTTTGAATCCGGAAAAGACTCCGGAAATCCTGACACCGAGACCGCTTAAAGAAAAAATACTTGAAGAATTAGGCGTTGATTACTGGCTGATAGTTAAGACGCAAAAAAATGTGCTTTCTTTGTCCCCGCCGGATTTCATTGAGCAGTATATTGTCGAACCGCTATCGCCTGTCGCAATGGTAGAGGGCGAGGACTTTAATTTTGGTGCCGCACGAGCAGGTAATGTCCAACTGCTCGAGCATTTGGGCTCGGCCAATGGTTTTGATGTTAAGGTGGTTTCCGCCAAACGTATCGAGCTTAGCGAAACAGTTCGAATCTCAAGTACTATGATACGTTTCATGCTCGAAAGCGGTGACGTCTCAGACGCATCAACCGCTCTTGGCAGAAATTACAAACTGATTGGTCAGATAATATCAGGCCGCGGTAAAGGAACTGAGATCGGCTTCCCAACTCTGAACATGCAAAAACCCGACCAGCTCATACCTGCCGAAGGTGTTTATGCAGGCCGGGTTGTCATCGCTGATTCTTACGAAGGAACATGCCGGCAGGGCGATACACTTGACGCCATCTTCAGCATTGGTCAAGCCAGGACCTTCGGCGACCAGCACCCACTACTGATAGAGGCCCATTTATTAGAGGATACTGACGAGGATTTTACTGATAAATACATGTCAATGGAGTTCATCGACCACATACGTCGTCAGCACAAATTCACAACACCAAAGGAACTTGCCGAACAGATAGCTAAAGACTGCAAAATCGCCAAACATATCCTGTTTGAGTCACGTTGATGACATAATATTCCTTGTAGATTCAATTCTATCGTGTTAGAATGAACTTATGGATGAAAAAATTTCACATGATAGAAATGATGAATCAATTGAAGCCAAGACTATTTGGTTCTCATCTCTGTCATTATCCGAGCGCATGGAAATGCTCTGTGCATTCACTGACATAGCTTTAACAGCTAATCCCAGTCTGCAGGAAACAAAAAATGCTCAATCGGTTGCAGGACGTATTCAAGTCATTTCAAGATCATAATGTTAAATACGTTATCATTGGTGGTGTCGCTTCGACAATCCATGGTGTACCAAGAGCTACATTTGATGTTGATATTCTGATAGAGGCTACTCCGCAGAACGCGGCAGCTTTACTTAGGGCTCTTTTAGATTCAGGATTAGCTACGGCATCTATGACAACTACTCAGGAAATTCTCGAACATGAAATTACCATTTTTAAGGACAGGGTCAGGATTGATGTTCAGACTTCAACACCAGGCCTTACTTTTGACGATGCGTGGGAGCATAAGCAAGTCACAAAATATCGTGGACAGAAATTTTATGTAGTTTCAAAGGAGGATCTTATCGCTTCCAAGCGTGCTGCGGGACGGGATGTTGATCTTGAAGATGTCAGGCTTTTAGAGATTAACAAGGATCAGCCACACAAGAACTCTGCTGATTAAATTACTTTCTATTATATGAAGATTGACAAAAACCAACTAAAACAACCTTCAACCATTTCACTTATCATAGCAAATCTTTTTCCGCTTATAGGTGTTATATTTTTTAACTGGGATACCTTCTATATCGTCCTTTTATACTGGGCCGAGAATATCATCATCGGTTTTTACACAGCAATTAAAATGTTCACAGCCAAGGCAGATAATTCGGCCCAAAGGCTGTTGCGAATAGCTCCTATTGCTTTTTTCATATTTCACTACGGCATGTTCTGTACGGTTCACGGCGTATTTGTTTTTGTTTTGTTTTCAAAAGACAGGACAAATTATTTTTCTGGAATGTTAGTTCTGGCATTTACTGTTTTGTTTGTTAGTCGTGGCATTTCATATATTCAGGACTACATAATAAAAGGCAAATACCTGACAGCAAAATTTCCACAATTAATGGCTGAACCATATCCTCGTATAATTCCTCTGCATATAGCAATCATTTTTGGCGGCTGGGTTGTCATGGCCTTAGGATCACCTATCGGAATTCTGATCGTACTTATCATTCTTAAGACGGGCATGGAACTAACTATAGACAAAAAGCTCAATAAAAGAAAATCCCGCTAACGGGATTTAAAAATAAAAAGGGCTGAGGTCGGGAGGGAGGAAAGAGGAATTTAGAAAACCCCAGCCCGCAGTTTATATTTTAAATAGTTGAAGTTAATCCAAAGCTGCCTTTACGCCCCAAAATGTCCCCACAGATGGCTCCTTGCCAACTTACAGTATCTCCCTATTAGTAATATGGGCAGTTTAGCATAAATATGATTTTCTTTCAACTATATTTGGTGGATAAATGCCGATTTTTAGCAAAAATACTGATTTTACCGAATTTTGGCAGAACAGATTCAAAAAAACACCTGTAAAGTAAGAAAGAATCGTGTTTTATGCCAATTTTGAAAATTTAACAAGGAAGGATAAAAAATGCTTATTAAATTAACAAAAATCACAATTTTCTGTGTGATTTTGACTCTTATCTTCATCGGATGCCGGAAAAAGGCCTCAGAACAACCCGAAGCTGAGAATGTAGAGTCTGCCGAGGTGAAGATGCCTGTCGAAGCACAGGAAAAAATGCCGGAACAGGCACGGGAGCCGCTCGAAAATCTGGCCCCGGACTTCATGCTGAGAAATTATGACGGCAAAGAATTCAGCCTGAAGGATTTCAGGGGTAAGACTGTTGTTCTTGAATGGTTCAGCTATGCCTGCCCATTCTGTGTGCATCATTACAAAGATGAGTCAACGATGGTTGATCTCGCCAATAAGTATAAAGACAAAAACGTCGAATTTCTGGCCATCAACAGCACCAGTTGGCAGGTAACTCAAAAGAATGAAGAGTTTGCCAAAAAATTCAACGTACCTTACCCGATACTTGATGACAGGCCGGGAACGGTCGGCAGAGCATACGGCGCTACTAACACACCTCAAATGATTATAATTAACACCAAAGGGCAGATAGTATATAATGGCGCGATTGACAATGCCCCGTTCGGCAAGCTGCCAGCTGGCCAAAGTGAAATTGTCAACTATGTTGATAATGCACTGGCTGAATTGACAGCCGGCAAAGCTGTAACACTTGCCGAGACAAAGCCGTATGGCTGTACCGTCAAATATGCTAAATAAAGTTGAGTTTTTAATGCGTTACCTGAAAAACAGATATATTTTTTTGATCACAGTATTTCTGCTGTGGGCTGTGGTAATACTTGTTGTTTCAAAGCCTTGCAGCAGTTGCTTTTGGGGTAAATGCTATGTCGATTTTAATGAGCAAACCGCTGTGGTAATTGATACTAATAAACCTAAGGAAGAGAAAATGGCAGACAAGATCGAGAAGACGGACGAACAATGGAAGCAACAGCTTACACCAGAGCAATATGAGATTACCCGTTGTTCAGGGACAGAAGAACCATTCACCGGAAAGTATTATGATTTCAAAGGCATCGGTACTTATAAATGTATTGGTTGCGGCGAAAACCTTTTCAGCTCCGACGCCAAGTATGATTCCGGTTCCGGCTGGCCCAGCTTTTATCAATCCCTCGACCCCAACAAGATCACCGAGTTGCCCGACAATAGCCTCGGCCGTCAACGCACAGAGATCAGATGCAGCAAATGTGACGCTCACCTCGGCCATGTCTTCGAGGACGGCCCAAAACCTACAGGCCTGAGATATTGCGTCAATTCCGCCGCATTGGATTTCGAAGAAAAAGAAAAGGGCGAAAAAGACCCTAACGATAAGGATTAACAAAACCTTAGCGTTGACTAATCCCAGCCTTTCGAGTATCCTAAAGCCCTTATATTCAGGGGTATGCGCGCGGTGTGCCTATCCGAAATATGATGATCTTTGAATTGAAAGCGTTTAAATGCTGAAAAGAACACACACACTTGGCAGCCTTCGTATCGACGATGCCGGGACAAAAGTAGTTTTAGCGGGTTGGGTGCATTCATATCGTGACCATGGAAACCTTGTTTTTATAGATTTAAGAGACCGCTCGGGTTTGATCCAGCTCGTTTTTGATCCTGATTATCAAGTCGATGCCCATAAAACAGCAAGGGATCTCCGCAGCGAATGGGTCATTGCCGTCAAAGGCTCGGTCAGGCCGAGAAGCGAAGGCATGGAGAATCCCAAGCTGCCTACCGGCCAGATAGAAGTTATCGTCGAAGAACTCGAAGTCCTGAATATGTCCAAGACACCTCCGTTCGAAATTGACAAGGCCCAGGAAACAAACGAAGAGATTCGCCTGACCAACAGATATATCGATCTTCGCAGGCCTGAAATGCAGCATAAGATCATGACACGCTATCGTGTCAGCAAAATCATACGCGATTATTACGACGCCCTCGGCTTCTGGGACATCGAAACACCAATGCTCGCTAAAAGTACTCCAGAGGGAGCAAGGGATTTCCTCGTACCAAGTCGCCTTGTCACAAATAGTTTTTACGCCTTGCCGCAGTCACCGCAGCTTTTCAAGCAGATACTAATGGTTAGCGGCATCGATAAATATTTTCAGATAGTCCGTTGTTTCCGCGATGAAGATCCTCGTGCCGACAGACAGGCCGAGTTCACTCAGCTTGATGTCGAGATGAGCTTTGTTGATACCGATGACGTTATCACTGTTCACGAAAATCTTGTCGCCAGGATTTGGAAAGAGATACTCGATATCGATGTCAAACTGCCTATGAGAAGAATGTCCTATGACGAAGCTGTACGAGATTACGGCATCGACAGGCCCGATTTGCGTTTCGACATGAAGTTAAAAGAGATTACCGAAATAGCCGGCCAAAGCACATTTAAGGTCTTCACCTCTGTTGTTGAAAACGGCGGAGTCGTCAAAGGCCTCTGTGCTCCGGGCGGAGCAAAGTATTCTCGCAGTGACATCGAGAAAACCTTAACGGCTTTCGTAGCAGATTACGGTGCCAAGGGCCTCGCGTGGTTCAAGGCCAAGACCGAAGACGGTAAGCTAACTTTAACAAGCTCGATCGCTAAGTTCTTTACATCCGAGCAAATTCAACAGATCATTGAGGTCTTCGATGTAAAAGAAGATGACCTGCTTTTGTTTGTCGCTGATAAAATAGATGTTGCTAACAAGGCTCTTGCTCCGCTGCGCTGCAGATTAGGCAGGGAACTCGAACTCTATGATCCTAAAGCATTTGAATTTGTCTGGGTCGTGGATTTTCCGCTGTTCGAATGGAATG
>JANQHJ010000048.1 GCA_028282745.1 Sedimentisphaerales bacterium
GGCATCCATTTCAGCTTTACGCTCTTGTCGCGCTGCTTTTCGTTCCTGCCTGCTAACCTTGCCGTCATCATTGGTATCCAATTCTTCTTTTCGCTGCTGCCTTTCGGCCATTTTTTCAGCCTTTTTAGCTTCCCTTTCAGCTATCTGGGCTTCGACTTTTTCGATCCTTTCCTGTGCGTGAGCTTTCCTAGCCTCTAATTTAGTTTGCCCTTCGGTCTCTTGAGTTTCCTCGGCATAAGCAAAACAGCCAAAGAACATAACAATAACCAGTGTCAGAATTGCAGCTTTCATTTTGATACCCCCCAATTGATTTGAACATTTCTTTTTACCCGCTCATCCAATCGACATGTTATTAAACCCCGGCGAAGACAGAAAGTTTCGTACGATCTGTTATTTTTTAATATAAATACAGGCCGATCAAAAAATGTTCATTAACAAGAAGTTACCAGCAATATTATCGGAAGCATTAGAGTAAAAAAAGCCGAACGGCCGTAACCGTTCAGCTTTATATGGAATTGGAACGACTTGGTTATTCTTGAGGCAGGACATTATCTTCCTGCTGATCTTCTGTTCCATGAGCAAGCTTAATTGCATATTCCGACATCGGATCTAGCGAAGCTTCTTCATCGGGTTCTACCTCCGACCACGGCTGATCAACTACCTTTACACGGATGTGCACGATGTCGATATCAGCCGCTGCTTTAGGAGCTTGATTTTTAACAACTCTTCGTCTTCTGCCATTTGAATTTTCATCTCCAGGCTCATCATTATCTGCAACTTCTGTTTTGGGCTCATCCTTCTGCGGCTTAATCGGATTGGCACTGGTTCGAATGATCGCTCTTAAATGATACCTTCCAACATTTCTAAAAATAACGGGAATTTTAACTTCAGCCCCGCCGATGCTCGGGCCTCTTCGAACGTCATATCTTACTTTAGCATCGATAGTTTTCCAGCGTATTTTAAAGTCAGGATCATTGACATCCAAATTTGGATCTACAGGCACAGCTCTTTGCAATATCAAACCGCTACTTAGTCTGCCATAGGCTCCTTTATACCAGATGCCTTCGAGTTCATTGCTCAAATTGAAAACTACCTTTGTACCCTTTGGTATCTTGATTTCCCCATCTTGCCTGGCGAAATTCTCAGCGGCGCCGACGCAAAGCGCATTGTTAGCATCTTTCCTTGTTGGCAATCTAAGCAGGAACGCACGCGGCGAAGCTACGGCGTATCGCATAGTTGGAGGCTCGATATCAGGTATATTTGGTTCGTTTGGCTCTGCGAAACCGAAGGCGGTTAAGCAAACCATTACCATGATAACTATAATTATACTTTTAAACTTGAACATTTTCTGTCCTCCTTTCAAAAATAAACAAAATCGTTTTCTCAATATGAGATTTCCGGTACTTACCTTTGCAGCCTGTATTGGTCATACATTCAGGCCCTTGAAGCCTTCCCTACGATCCACCCCATTCGGACCACCCATAACTCCTCTATAGACAGAGCTTTCCTTAAACTTCTCTATCGCTTAGCAGTATTAATTGGGACAAACTTCTTACTGCATCTTTAATTGAAATTTTCAGGGCCCAGTTATTCAATCTATGTTTATTTAAACCCAGGACATGACGAAAAGTTTCGCTAAATATATTATTTTTTTGCGATTAGTTATGAAATAAC
The DNA here is from genome assembly GCA_028282745.1 of Sedimentisphaerales bacterium. Lineage (GTDB taxonomy): Bacteria > Planctomycetota > Phycisphaerae > Sedimentisphaerales > Anaerobacaceae > JANQHJ01. The sequence goes on from JANQHJ010000048.1 coordinate 1,675, forward strand.
AGTACTACTGAAGAGATTAATATATTCACAAAAGCGATGTGTTTGGTTATAACACACCTGTGAATATTAAAGAGAATAAAACGATATTAGTTACATGTGGGCCGGGGCTTGAAGATTATCTAAAAACCGAGATAGAAAGTCTCGGTTTTAAGATAGTATCAGCTCACGGCGGCAGCGTTGTCACGCGAGGCTCGTTTATCGATTGCATGAAGCTTAATTACTGTCTAAGGACAGCGTATAACGTACTCTATCTTCTGCGAGAGTTCCGATGCGGAAGTACGAGTGCTCTCTATAAGCAAATAGGTATGGTAGCCTGGGAGAAGATAATCGATCCGGCGGAGCACCTATGCGTTTTATCGCGTGTAGATACGTGGTCTGTCAATAACAGTATGTATCCGAACCTCAAAGTTAAGGACGCAATCGTCGATCGTATTAATAAAAAAACGGGGGCCCGGCCTGACAGCGGATCCGACAGGAAAGGAGTAGTGGTCAATCTTTTCTGGAAGAAAGATAAGGCATGGATATATCTTAATACCTCGGGCATAAAAATATCTGATCGCAACTATCGCAAGATGCCGCACAAGGCCCCTCTTCGTGAAACCTTAACGGCTGGGCTGATATTAGCAACGGGCTATGACGGCTCGCAGGACATCGTTCTTCCGATGTGCGGTAGTGGGACATTAGCTATCGAAGCAGCCCTTATCGCTATGAACAAACCGTCACAAGGATTGCGTGGTGATTTCGGCTTTAAGCATGTAAAGGTTTTCGACGAGCAGATATGGCAGCAGATGCGAAACGATATTAACAAAGAGATAAGAAGAGAAAACCTGCAGAAAAAGATCATCGCTACCGATATCGATCCGGCTGCTATCAAAGCTGCCAGACAAAACGCAAAGACTGCCGGTGTTGAGCATTTGATAGAATTCGACATTTGCGATTTTGCTGATACAAAAGCCCCGCCGGGCAATGGTATTGTATTGGTAAATCCCGAATACGGCCTTCGGCTTGGTGACGTTGAAGAACTTAAAAAAGAATACAAACGCATCGGCGACTTCTTTAAACGAAAATGTCCCGGCTATATCGGCTATTTGTTTACCGGCAATAAAGAATTAGCGGGTAAGATAGGTTTAACGGCTTCCGGCAAAAAGACTTTTTACAACGGTAAGATACAATGCCGACTGCTAAAATACGAACTGTACGAAGGCAGCAGAGGCCCGAAAAACAAAGAATAATATATAAATCATTCTTTGTACCAGGCAAGGTTGGTTTTTCGATTAACCTGGCCGACGTAATCCTGAAGGACGGTTATCTTTTCGATAACGATACGGGCCTTATCGTCATCTTTGTTATTTTTAAGGCTCTCGATCTCCTGGTCGTTCTGTATCAGAGCAACAGCTTTTAGTGTGGCTTGTTTCGGATCGATGGCTTCGACATAACAGCGTGTGTAAAAGCCGTGCTTTGCAAGCTTGCTCTTGACCTTTATCAGATAGTTCTGGCCGTTGACAAGCACTTCAAATTTTTTGAGCTGTTGAGGAATTTGCAGTGCGTATTTTTCCTGCCAGAGTTTTAGCTGCCCGTCTTTATAGGTAAGGATGCGAAGGGTCTCGCTATTTGTTTCTTCCTGACGGTCCTGTATCTGGTATAGTGTATAGTTTGTGGTTTCGACGATTATCTTATCGCCCTGGCGCTGCATTTTAATCGGAGTGATGTCGAACTTAAGCTGCTTGACGAGCTTCATCCTTTCCTCGGCAGCGGCAACAATTTCTTCTCGGGTTTTTCTGATGACCAGATCATTTGCATCAGGCTGAACAAGAACCTGATGATAGTTCGGATCGCGCATTTCGAATATCTTATCAAAATCGGCGGCGATTACAGCTTTGGAGTATTCATTGAAAAAGGTTTTTACGTCATCGGAAGTAACCTCGTTATTGTTAGTTTTGCTTTTGCATGAAGGAGTTAAAAGTATTGTAACGCATAATAGTGATGTAATCAGAAATCTCATCCTTGATCCCCTTAATCGAATCCATAAATTATTTTAGTTTTCGCCAGCTTACCTGAAATTATGCATTTTATCAAGATGATTCTATAGGCAAAGTTGCGAGAATTCGCGGGCAGAAATTGTGATTCTTGACAGTTAAGGATGGTTCTGGGATACTTTCAATAGTTAATAGCCATTAGTTGATAGTGAGTAGTAAGTAGTGGAAAATAGTAAGCTTAGGATAGGAATATTAGGTTTAAAAGAGCATGGAACAGTTCTGGCGGAGGCGATGCGGGCGCTTAATTTATACGAACTGGTCGCGGTAGCGGATAAGGACAGCGAACTGGTCGCCAAGGCTGCTAAGCAATTAGAGTGCAATGGATTCGATGATTATCGCCAGTTCATCAGCAGCAGTGAGATAGATTGTTTGATAGTAGCGGCGGGATTATATAGCTGTGAGCAGTATGTCAAGGCGGGCATCGAGAAGAAGTTCAATATTCTCAAAACCCGGCCTTTAGCGAGGAACTTCGAGGAAGCGGCAGAATTTGTCCGGCTAAGTGAGGCTGAGAACGTGAGCTTTGCAGTTTTGATACCGCAGAGATACAGTTCGGGCACTGTAGAACTTAAAAAGTCTTTAGAGCCTGTCGAACAAATCAATCTAATAAGTAGTAACTGTAATTATTATACCCCGGAACAGCCGGCTTGGTACAACGACCCGGAATTGGCGGGCGGCGGTGTGCTGCTAAGAGATTGCTATGGGGTGATCGATACAATTGTCAGCAGCTTTGGTCTGCCGGAACAGGTTTACGCATTGACGAGCAATACAGCAGCAGACCGACAGCAGCGACATGTACTGTGTGAAGATACAGCTGTTGTGACAATGCGATTCGCTAACGATATATGCGCAAACATCGTAGCAACCAAGACCAAAGAAGCAGGTACTCAAACGGAAAGTATGGTTTGCCGGGGCAGGGAAAAAATTGTCGAGCTCTGTGGAGAAAATTTCAGTATCAAAGAGCGTTCAGGGGAGATTATAGAAAATCGCGAATACAAGGCTGATGAAAAAACACAAATTAAGCATGCTCTTGAGGATTTTGCATTACATTTACTGATGCCGGATGAGAATCCGCTTCAATGTTCGGCGAAAAGCCAATTAGCAAATATGGCTGTCATCGAAGCGGCATATCTATCAGGGCGTACGTCTATGCCGGAAGAGCCGGGGAAAATATTAAGTCTGGCAGGTATTGATTCCGTTTAACAAAAAATACGTCATGCATAGATTGCACAAATTGACACTAATATATGCTTCTTGAAATTTTGGGGGGATTGGGGTAGGATTATATAGCTTATTTTTTAGTTGAAAGGGGTAAAAAATGCATTCATCAATCAGAAGCAGACGGGAGTTTCTGAAGACGACATGCGCTTTGGCAATGGCAGGATTATTTCGATTCGAAGCTAAAGCGAAATCTGAGAAGCAACCTAATGTACTACTAATTGTTTGCGATGACCTGAATGATTATGTCACAGGGATCGGCACAACCGGGCATCCTCAAGCCCGAACACCTCACATTGAAAAACTTGCGAAATCTGGAGTGGCTTTTCGACATGCGTACAGTAATAATCCGGTTTGCGCACCGTCGCGGGCAAGTTTTTTGACAGGTATTTATCCGCACACTTCTAAAAATCTGTTCTGGGACAGATGGTTCAAGAATCCGGTTCTGAAGAATTCAAAAACTATTATGGAGTATTTCCGTGAGAACGGTTATCACGTTGCGGGTTCGGGAAAGCTCATGCATCATCAGAGAAAAGAACTCTGGAGCGAATTTGGACGTTATACCGATTATGGACCGTTTGCTTTTGACGGCAAAAGAGAGGTTGGCCATCCATCAGTTCCCCAGCCTTATCGGTCAATCGGCGCTATTGACGGCTCTTATGCCCCGCTGTCTGATGTACCATATGCCGATGACGGCGATCCTAATAGCGGCTGGAGATATGGTGAGTGGCGTAAAAAATATCCATTTAAATATAACAATGAAAATGACCGTGATCCAACCCCGGATGAGCGCAACGCAGCTTGGGCGGTGAGTAAGATCAAGGAATTCGAAAAACAGGGTAAACGCCAACCATTTTTTATCGGGGTCGGTTTTATTCGTCCTCACACCCCTTTACACGTACCGAAAAAATATTTCGATATGTTCCCGCTTGATTCGGTAAAGCTGCCGGTCATTAAGAGCGGTGACGCAGATGACACTCACTTTAAAGGTCTCTTCGATCAAAACGTAAAGGGGCTCAGATATTTTAGAACCCTCAAAGAATCATACCCTGATATGGAATCCGGCCTTCGTGCCTTTACACAGGCTTATCTTGCCAGTGTCGTTGCCGTGGATGACTGTATCGGAGAGGTTGTTGATGCACTCGATAAGAGCTCTTTTAAAGATAATACTATTGTTGTTGTAATTAGTGATCACGGCTGGCAGATGGGCCAAAAAGATTTTCTCTTTAAAAACTCTCTTTGGGAAGAGGCTACTCGCATACCTTTTGTTATTCGGGCACCGGGTGTATCCAAGGCTGGTGGTATTTCTGAGCATCCAATATCTTTGATAGACCTTTATCCTACACTTGTCGATCTATGCGGCCTGAAAGGCGATACACGTAAGAATGAAAACGGAGCGAAGCTTGATGGATTCAGTGTTAGGCCATTCCTTGAAGATCCGACATCAGGTAAGTGGGACGGCCCAGAATGTGCGCTGACCATGGTGCATGCTGAGGAAAATTCCATACAACCTGTCCCAAAGGAAGATATAAAAGATCCCGGTAAGCAACACTGGTCGGTCCGTAGTAAAAGCTGGCGATATATAAGGTATAACAATGGAACCGAAGAACTTTATAACCATAACAATGATCCGCATGAGTGGAATAATCTGGCATCCGATCCGAGCTATAAACCTCAAAAAGAAAAGATGTTTAAAATGCTCAAATCAATGGTTCCTGAAATAAAGGGTAAGAAATCGTAACAATATTTATATGGGGTAAACATGAGAAGAATAAATATCTCAAGGCGAAATTTCATGAAGGCGGCAGGTGTTGTCGCAATGAGTGGTCTGTTAGGATGTGAGGCTGAAACAAAAACCCAAACAACTAAGCATCCGAATATCATATTGATATATACTGATGATGTCGGCTACGGCGATGTTGGTTGTTATGGAGCGACAAAACTTAAAACGCCTAACATTGATAAACTCGCGTCTAACGGCCTGCGTTTTACAAACTCTCACGCACCATCTGCAACCTGTACACCATCACGTTATGCGATGCTGACAGGTGAGTACGCGTGGCGTAGAAAAGGAACAGGTATTGCCCCGGGTGATGCTCCGATGATAATACCTACAGAAAAAACAACAATGGCTGATATTCTTAAGAAGGCTGGCTATAAAACAGGCGTGGTTGGTAAGTGGCACTTAGGCCTCGGTGATGGTAACCTTGACTGGAACGGGTCAATCAGGCCAGGTCCGGAGGATATCGGATTCGATTACAGCTTTTTGATCCCTGCGACCGGTGATAGAGTACCATGCGTTTATACGGAGAATGGTAAGGTTGTCGGGCTGGACCCGAACGATCCGATCAAGGTTAATTACAAAAAGAAAATCGGTAATGATCCTACTGGAGTAGAGAATCCCGAACTTTTGAAGATGAAATGGAGCCATGGCCATAACTGCACCATTGTCAATGGAATAAGCAGGATGGGCTGGATGAGTGGCGGAAATTCGGCAAGGTGGATTGATGAGGATATGGCTGATGTTATAACAGAGAAAGCCAAGGCATTTATCAAAGATAATAAGGACGGGCCGTTCTTCTTGTATTATGCAACTCATGACATTCATGTTCCGCGCGTTCCTCATCAGAGGTTTGTAGGTAAGAGCGGACTTGGGCCGCGTGGTGATGCGATGGTTCAGCTTGACTGGTGTACGGGTGAGTTAGTCAATCTGCTCGAGGAGCTGAATCTCGGTGACAACACAATAGTTATCTTCACGAGCGATAATGGCCCTGTATTAAACGACGGGTACCATGACGATGCTGTAGAAAAACTCAGTGGTCATAAACCAGCTGGACCGCTACGCGGCGGTAAGTACAGCGCATATGACGCAGGGACGCGAGTGCCGTTTATTATCAGCTGGCCGGGTAAGATAAAACCTGGTAAATCGGATGCGTTGATGTGCCAGATCGACCTCATGTCGAGCTTCGCAAAGCTCACCGGTCAAAGTTTAGCTATAAACGAAGGGCTTGACAGTCTTGAACTCCTTGATGCTCTTTTGGGCAAGACAGAGAACGGACGCCAGAATCTCGTTGAGCATTCTATCTCCGGTACACTATCGCTTATAGTCGGCGACTGGAAATACATTGAACCGAGTAACGGCAGTAAGGTCGCCTGGCAGACAGGGATCGAGACAGGCAATGATCCCAAGCCGCAATTGTACAACCTGAAAAATGACATCGGCGAAAGAAATAATCTTGCACATAAAAAGCCCGGTAAGATCCAGGAGATGGCTGAGCTTTTGAAGATAATCAGAGACAAAGGCAGGACAAGGATTTAATCAGGTATAGGTGACAGAATTTAGGATATAGTGTTTTGGGCCCTGATCGGAAATCGGGGCCTAAAGTTGTTGACAAAAAGAATCTGTGACGTATAATAGTTTCCCGGATGAAGAAGATTGGCTTAGTGAGTTGGATATTTTACGTTTTGGGGATGTGGTGCATCTCTACATACGCCGCAAGTAGTGAATTTCAAATCAATTCTCATACAACTTATGATCAAAGCCGATGCTCAATAGCATCTGACGCCAATGGCAATTTCATCATAGTTTGGCACAGCTACAGGCAGGATGGCGACAGTAACGGCATTTTCGGTAAGAGGTTCGGTAGCGACGGAGTTGCTTTGGGTAACGAGTTTCAGGTCAATCAGCAAGAAAGCGGCAATCAAAAGTCCCCTGCCGTCGCGATGAGTGATGAGGGGAATTTCTCTGTTGTATGGCAAGGGCCAGGCGGCGATGGCGATGATATATTCTGCAGGCGGTATAGCTCAGATGGTAATGCAATCGGTAATGAATTCATAGTTAACAGTATCACGGCAGCTGACCAGGTAGAGCCTGCAATCGCTATGGGCAAAGATGGAGATTGTATAGTGGTCTGGATAAGTGAGGATGTGCCGGAACCGAACATGAAGGCAGTTTGCGGGCAAAGCTATGACAGTAACGGCGCTTCGATAGGAGGCGAGATAAGAATCAATGACCAGAATAGTGTGTGCAGATACCCGGCAGTTGTTTTAAATGACAGTAACGAAGCTATAGTGGTCTGGGTGAGACAGTCATCGAGTCAGTCGATATGGACGAGGCATTCTGTTATTAATGGTAATAAACCAAATACAATTCTTTCCAAGAAAGTGAATGAGTCTCCTGCTTATTCATCTTTAACGGAGCCTGATATCTGTATAGATAATAAGGGAAATTATGTAATAGCGTGGGATGGGGATGTGAATAATTCGAGCGAGGATAATATTTATATACGCTATTACCACAACACCCATGCAGGGGCTAATGAAGAACATAAGATCGATACGGGCTTACAGAGTTATTGTCAGAATCCAAGTGTCATTCATTATGCGGATAATCAATTTGTTGTTTTGTGGGAAGGTGATGAAGGTGTCGGGTGGACGGAAAAAGATATATATGGTCAAATGTTTACAGTTAATTTTGAGCATGATAATGATGTTAATCCTATAGGCGGCATTTTCGCAGTGAATAACTATCTTGCAAATGAGCAGCGTCATGTCGAAGCGGTGAGTATTGGTGAGGGAAAATTTACTATAGGTTGGCAAAGTGATGAGCAGGATGGTTCGCGTGACGGTATATTCGGCAGATTAGGGCCTGTTGTAAGTGAAGCAGACATTGACGGGGATGGCTTTGTCAATTTCATTGATTATTGTTTGCTGGCTGATCAATGGTATGATGATGGAGCCGGGTTGGTCGGTGATATAGTAATAGACGGTCAGGTCAGCGGTGATGATCTGTCAAAATTCGGGCAAGAGTGGCTAAAATTTCGATATGATAGTAATGAAGTTGATGTGGTTGGTGAGCCGATAATTAATTTAGTGGATTTCGCGATTTTGGCGGAAAACTGGCGAAAAACAGGGTTAATTAAAGGTGATATTGACAATGATGGAATTGTCGGGTACAGCGATTTGGGGTGGATGTTTTTACAATGGTGTAATAGCAGCAAATAAGCCTTTATCCCTTGTGAATCAATGTGAATCAAGCTACAATATATTTGTTGAAGTAATGAAGCCGTTCAGGGGGTATTGTGATGTATAACGGAAGTTACCACAAATACACAAAGCATTTCTCTGGTTTTACATTAGTAGAGTTAATGGTTGTCATCTCCATTATATCATTGCTTATGTCGATAATGCTTCCAGGCCTTGGGCAAGCTCGTGAGGTAGCCAGGCGACTGGTTTGTGCATCTAATATGCGGTCACTGAACCTGGGATGGATAATGTACTCCCATGAAAATGATGATTCCATAGTTTCTGCGAATACGCAATTGAATGATGGCAGTCTGAAAATTGATTATCACTGGGTTTCAGACGGACGTCTCGAGATAGGTAATATAGTAGGAGGCACAGAAAAGGCTATTATTGAGGGTGCGTTAGCTCGCTATCTTGACGAAGCTACTGAAACTTATAAATGTAAATCTGACAAGACAGAGATGGTTCGGAGTTATTCCATAAGCAATACGATGAATGGATATGACTGTGGGTGTAAAAATAACTGTCCTACTCCATATGGAGACGCTATCAGTATCCGCCATCCTGCAAGCAGCCTGGTCTTTATTGATGCGGATTCAAATTGGCAGATTGACGAGAGAGCATGGATAGCTGAAGGGTTCTGTCCGATGAACTGGGATAAGAAGGTTTGGAATGTAAAAGGAGAAAATAATATAACAGCAAGGCATCTTGATGGATGCAATATGTCATACGCAGACGGGCATGTTGGAAGCCATAGATGGAGAGATAACAGGACGATCGAGCTGGCGAACTGGAACTTTTCTTATAACGACACTAAAAACAATAAAGATCTTGACTATTTGATAAAGATCATGGAAGGGCCGATGGATAGATAAGAGCAAATCGGTTGTTGAATCATTAAAGGAAGCACTATGATACCAGAGTGGCTCAAGTATGAGATAAAAGAGAGATGGGAAACTTTCATACAAAGATTAGAGGATGATCCAAAGCTGCTTTGGGGAATCGTAGGAGCGAGTGTCCTTTTATTAGTGCTTGTAATAGTGTTTATGATTGCGGACGGTGATTCCCGGCCTGAAATCAATAAAAGCAAAAAAGCCTGGTTCTATGATCTTAACACAGCCGAGCTTTTTGTCGGTAAGGCAAGTGAGAATGGGCCGTTAAAGGCTCCGTCAGGCCCGCTACCTAATGGCGAACCTGCCGGTGTTAAGGCTCATGTATTTGTTTATGTAAATGACCCGAACAAAAATGACCTGGTGATAGGCTACCTTGAAAAGCCAGACCCAAATGCAAAAGAAGTTTCAGATAGTAACATCTGGGGAGAAGGGAAACTGGTTCGGTCACTGGAAGACGCTAACTGGGTAGAGGCTAATAGCATAAAAGGGAAAACAATAAGAAAAGCAGCGACAGAACGTAATGACAAGGGACAGGTGGCGAGGTACTGGGTTCCCCAATAGTATCTTTCTATTATTGGATTTATTTTTGGGCAATGATAATACGGTCATTGTCTAAGAAGTCTTTTTCGAGCGTTATCTCATTAAACAAATTCATACCTTGGAGCAAATTTTTAATGGTTTGGCCCTGTGCATAGCCAATCTCGAATATTAGAGCCGCATCTTCCTTTAAATAGTCTGCCACCTTTTCGCAAATACGTCGGTATATATTTAGCCCGTCGTGCCCTGCTATAAGAGCATACTTCGGCTCGAAATCTTTAACATTAGCGGCAAGGGTTTCATATTCATCAGTTGTTACATAGGGCGGATTGCAAACAATCAAATCAAACTTAGCTTTATCAAGTTGTGATATGATGGGGTCGAAGAGGTCACCACAAAGCAAGTTGACTCTATCGGTTAAGTTGTATTTTTCAATGTTTCGTTCGGCAACTTCAAGCGCTAAGTCGCTTATGTCAGTAGCAATCACTTTTGAATCATCGAAATTTTTTGCAATAGCAACGGCGATACAGCCTGAACCGGTGCAGAGGTCACAAACAAGCTGGGTTCCGCCCCTGTCTCTTAAAAATTCGATCGCCCTTACAACGAGCATTTCCGTTTCCGGGCGAGGGATAAGGCAGGATGAGTTGATATCCAGCTCAATAGAGTAAAATTCCTTCTTGCCTACGAGGTAAGCAATGGGTTCATTTTCAGCTGCGCGTTTTACTAACTCACGCAGTTTATTTAGCTGAGGATCGGCAATAACTCGGTCATAATTAGTATATAGGTCTATCCTTTTAAGATCGAGGGTATGAGAGAGCAGCATTTCAGCACTTAGACGCGTCGAGTCGATACTCTTTGACGTGAGGTATTCGGTAATCCATTCAAGCAGTCTTTTTATATCCCATTGTTTCATGTGAGTAATTTAACCGCTCAGCAGGAACAATGGAACATAAAATATTAGTTGTTTTTATTGCAGTAAATATTCGGCAGCAGTTGTAATGTCATCGGCGCCCGCGATAAGGAAAAGCTCGTCTTTCTCTTTTAAGACGTGATCCCCGCGCGAAATGGTCAGTTCGTCGTTATCCTTGTTGTAAACTGCGAGGAACCTGCATTCATTCGGGAATTTATCAGTCGAGCTAATGTCGGCAATACTCTTGCCGGCAGTCTTGCCGTTTTCCGGGACGACTATTCTGAAGATGTCGGCTTTGCCGGAACCGATGGTAGTAATTTTCTGCACCATTGGCTTTTCAACTTCGAAAATCATCCGGTTGACCATAAGCTCGGTGACGGCAACGATAGTATCAGCACCTGCAACCTTGTATGCGTTTTCATAGTTAATGTCACGCATACGAATGATTATGTTCGGGATATTAAAGCTTTTTGCCATTATGGTAGCTGCAAGATTGTCTGTATCGCTGGCCGTTGCGGCAATGAAGACATCAGCCTTTTGGATCTTTGCGTCTTTAAGGATCTCCAGCTGGCTCGCCGAGCCGTGGATGGTAATGACGCCGGTCTCGGCGTACATTTTCTCGCAAAGATCTTTGTTTTGTTCGATCAGAACAACATCGTGCTTGTTGTCGAGAAGCTTCTTAATAAGACTTCCGCCGACCATTCCGCCACCTGCAACTACGATATACATTTTTTATCTCCTGAGTAATCTATATGTTTTTTAATTTTTCCAGCTCTTTCGAGAAAAGAGCATTAATACAGGCAGAATCTCGAGCCTGCCCGCGAGCATTCCAATAATATACGCAATCTTAA
>JANQHJ010000105.1 GCA_028282745.1 Sedimentisphaerales bacterium
TGCTAATATCTTTTACATAAACCAAAGGTAATGTCATTGCGAACCCGAATGTCCCGACTCGGTCGGAACATTGGGGTGTGGCAATCTTAACCGTTCAAATATCATTCTTGCATGTTTTTGGATCTTAGGTGCCCAAGATGCGGGATTTCATGTCATTGCGAGCGAAGTGAAGCAATCTCGCTATCACACAAATCATCCCATTCTGGATTCATAGTTTCTATCAACTTAATCTTTTTTGCCCTTGAACCGGATTTGATCTTCTTCTCCGCGGCAATGGCATCAGTAATCCGGTCGAACCTTTCAGAAAATACTAACTTGTTTACATTGTATCTACTCGTAAATGACGAACCCTTTTTGTCCTTATGTTCGGCAATCCGTCGTTCAAGGTTATTTGTAACACCTGTATAAATTACAGTGTTATTTTGATTTGTCATGATATATACATAATATGATTTCATAGTTTTTAGATTACCGCAGTCGCTGCGCTCCTTCGTAATGACAGCACTCATGTTTCTAATAGCGTTTTGGCTTTCTAATAAGTACTGCTCCTGCCGTCAGAAGTAATATTGATACCGGCTCCGGTACTGTTATATGCAGTTCGAATCTCTCCAGCCTGCCGATATTTGCGTCATATCTGTCTTCGACCCGAAGCTGCCACTGCCCATAGGCATCCTCACCGTCAAAGCTGCTGAGCCTGTATTGGTCATCAGGCCTGAACCTGCCAGTGAAAGGAGCAAAGCCATCTTCGATTGCGACTGTTGCTTCATCGTCAAATATGGTAGTGGTATAATTTTCACCCTCGAAATAGTCATTAACATCATAGCTTGTGAGATAAACTTGAGTTCCTTTGGGGCTTATCAAAGAAATCTTCAAATCGAAGGCCTTAGCATGAGATATAGTAACAGCTATATCTATATCGCCGACCATAATATGATGGGGTACTGTAATGACCGCATCTTGCATCCAGCCGAATGTATTGCCATCGGAGGGGATAGCTAAGTTGAAATCCTGGCCATAGACTAAAACAGCGGCAGTTGATGGGACTGCGAGTGATAACAGTATGAGTAATGTGACAGTGATCGAAGCGCGCATTTATAACCTTTCTAAAAAGTAATAAAACACGACTCACACTGTCCCCCATTCAGAAAATCTTATACCATTCTAAACGCCTTTTGTCAAGATATTTTTTGACAGGATAACATGATTAACAAGATATTTTAGCCACAGAGTTCACAGAGATATTTCACATTGTTAATTGCCAAGCCCATTTCTTTTTCTGTATTTTCTTAACATTCATATCGTAACTTTGACTCTCGTAATTAGTAGAATTCTATTCCTTTAGCTTCTTCTTCGCTTCTTGAATCTCGCCTGTAGCTCTTTGATCCCATCCATGGCATACGTAACGTTTTACGTGAAGACTTTAATCCTATATACTCTACTGGTTCAGTTGCACCGGTTTCATAAAAAAGTGTAGCCCTGCGTATTTCCTTTGCACCTAAACTTTTGAAATAATCGTAATAAAGACGCATCGTGGTTCCACTATGCACCTCTCCAGAGACTAATAAAACTGATTCAAGCCCAAAATTTATTCTGAGTCGCTGAACCATGTTAGTAATACGCCGTCCTTCTTCCCATTTATATTTTCTGTCAATAACTATTAGGGGTCTATGGCCCAATTCCCCGGATATTAACGCTCCCATAATTGCACCACCCCTTCCAATACCAACAATGAGTGTTGGTGAAAACCGATCCCCTATCATTCGGCGTACGATTTTTTCAACAGCCTTTTGAGCAAATCCCCACCTTAGTCGATATCTCTTAGATAATTTCTCGTAGAAAATCCACATCGAAGAAGCTGTACCAATTAATCCAAATATTAGACCAATAATCTTCCAAACCATAATCATTCTCCGTATCAGTTATGTCCAATCTCTCCTTTCTTTCTCGCCCCTAAAGACCTCTCAATTTAAAACTAAGAATTCAAAATTAGAAATTATTCAAGCTTTCCCCACAACCCAAAACAATTTTCTGATATTAAGGTTTTTTTCTTTCATTGAATTTTTCTTCTGTGTACTTCGTGATATTCCTAATATTTTTAATACCAGTCAAAAAAGTTCCTATTACAAGCACTATTAGTATGAATCCCATTAGTGTTTCAGTGATAGATAACCAACGAGTAAATGGTGTAAGTGGTTTTATATCCCCATAACCTAATGTTGTTACTGTAACAACAGAAAAGTATAAGGCTTCTGAACGTAAAGTTATTATCTGATTTTTATCGAATCCCACTGAACCGCTAATCAAAAACAGAACAGCAAATCCAATAATCAACTCAACATAATTTATCATTAATAATATTAGTGATCGATTTAGTGACCGCAAGCCCCATTCCTTATCATAACGGTCAACAAAAATGATGCATAATCTATAATTGAGCCCATCGATTAAAAAGTATATTACTAGAATGTAACAGATACAAATGGGGATAACATTGTAAAACAAAAATATAAGGAGTAAAAATATCAACCTTAAAAATACGTAAAACTCAGATAAAAATGATGCAACTTTATATTTCGGGGCAAAGGCAATCAAATGTTTCAGTGATATGCTCCTAATCAGTACAAGTAGAGTCATAAACGAGCATTCGAGAGGAGACAACGGCAATTGTTCAGTTGTATTTGGATATTTTCTAGACCAGATTCTATAAATTAATGTATATTCTTCTAAAATTGATTTTATGGGCCTTCCCAAACATTTCATTGATCGCATGACGTTATTAAATATACAAGCACACATATTTTCACATTTTAGAACAACTGACTGGAATTAAAATTTCCTTTTGGCCTTCTTCAGCTTTCATCAAAGCACATTTTTTTAACCTATCTTATAAATCCTGTTATCCTGTCTGTGTAAATCTGTATTAATCTGTGTCTAAATTTCCCTTGTCCATTGAATTTTACCATTTCAAACCTTTTGCCTCAAGATTTAATTAGGCGCCAGACACCAGCCCTAGGACACAGTTGAAATAATCTATGTTTATCCGTGTATTTCGTGGTTTAGTTTCTTTGTACCTTTGTACCTTAAAAGTCAGTGAAAATCCGAGAAATCCGTGGTTTGTTTTAAAGTATCTCAAGGCCGACCATTGTGATGTCATCGACTTCTGAAGGATCGATCTCTCTTTCCTGGGCGATGATATTAAATCGCTCGATCATCTGGTCGATGGGCAATTTACCCAGCTCGAGGAACTGGTCGGTAAAGATGAAGCCTTTTTGATCATCGAATTCACCGACAAACGGGTCCGCTCCATCAGAATAAAGCACAATTTTATCCCCTCTTTGAAGCTGGATAGTTTTCTGGGTATATTGGGTTTGCCCGAAAATTCCGAGCAGCGAGCCGCGAAGCTCAATCTGCTGATTAGGCTCGCCCGGCCTGATAAGGATCGGGTATGGATGCCCGGCCCTGGCTATCGTTAGCTCTAATGTCTTCTCGTTTAAGAGACAGTAGCAGCACGTGGCGAATTGATAGCCGCTTAGTTTTTGTTCAGCCATTTTTACGTTTAGATTACTGACGACTTCGGCAGGTGAGAATATCCTGTGCTCATTGCCGCAGGTCTCTCTTGTGACCAAAGCCTGTTTGATGAAGATAGTCAAAAGTGCCGCCGGCATCGAATGTCCGACCGCGTCGGCGATAAAGAAACTGATATGATCTTCATCGAGCCTGGTTACATCGTAGATGTCACCGCTGACCCACTCAGCCGGTAAGAACGCTGCTGCCCAGCTTAGTTGATCTGTATTTGGTAATTGGCCGGGCAGAAAATCTCTTTGAACAAGACCTGCCAGCCGAAGCTGTTCGGAAAGATTATCTACGAGAGCTTCTGTTATATTGAATTGCTCTGCCAATTTGTTAACGCGTGTAACGAGTTTTTTCTTCGGCGGAGTGGCGGGCTTTACTACCATGCCCGGGCTTCTTTTTCGATAGGCAAGATTGACGCTGATACGGATCCAAAGCTCTTCGAGATCGACAGGCCAGTCTTTGCCGTTTATGATCGGCCTTTCCGAGCCGGACTCTTCATCGTTTGATGAAGTGGTGGGATTAAGGAGTATCACGCCGATGTGGTGATGCTCTAAAAGCTCTATTACCTGTGCAAGCCTCTGGGCCTGTGTAAGCTCGGTATCTACGGCGTCGATAACAACGGTTCCGATAAGTGCATGGCGGTGTACAACTTCAGGAAATCTGCTGATCGGCATCACCAGGTATGAAAGCTTTTTCTGCTTAAATAATTTACGAATCCGCGGCATTATCTGGCAATTTTCGTTCAGATATAGCACATCTGTAAAGCTTGATAGTATTTCACTGTTTGTTGTAGGCTCGTATCTTGCCATTTGCTCGCCAATCCAGTTATTTATGGGACCGTTCCTGGTGCCGTTATTTATAGTAATACATTTGATATATTCGGCTTGTTTTAGGAGCTACTTTGGATGATTTTCGATTCTATATTATCAGATTTGACTTAAGGCCATCTCTAAAAATTGTCATTGCGAGGAGCGTAGCGACGTGGCAATCTTATAGTATATAACAAAAAGAAGACAAATGCCTATTTTGATTATTAAAAAAGTTCTTTTTATTCATTAAGTTAGAGACTCTTAATTACTATTCTAAAAAGCAAGATTGCTTCACTTTGCTCGCAATGACAGTAATCATTTTTCAATTTTTAGAGGTCACCTTGAATTTTCTGATGGAGATTTGAGCTAATAATCAGCAGAATTTTTATCCTGCAAAAACAGCAGAGCCGATCCGCAGGATTGTCGAGCCTTCTTCGATCGCAGTTTCATAATCAGAACTCATACCCATGCTGAGTTCTGTAAATTCAGGCCCGGCTATCCGTTCGCCCTGGATCTCTAAAAACAGTTCTCGAGCTCGAACGAAGCAGGATCGTACAACATCTTTGTTATGAGTTAACGGGGCCATCGTCATCAAGCCGCAAAGCTGGATATTCGGTAAAGTAGCGATCTGCTCGGAAAGGTGTGTTGCCGCTCCGACGGGTACACCATACTTCTGTGGTTCTTTGGATGTATTGACCTGAAGAAGTATTTTTGCCTTAACCCCATTTTTGACCGCTGCCGCACTGACTTCTTCGGCAAGTCTTAGCGTATCAACCGAATGGATCAAGCATGCTATAGGAACAACCTGCCTGACCTTGTTACGCTGTAGATGGCCGATCATGTGCCATTTGATATTGCCGGAATTGTCAGAGCCCTCTAAGTATTCATCTACCTGGGCAACGACTTTTTTGAGCTGCTGGACTCGATTCTCGCCGAACTCAGTGAAACCGAGGTTGATGACCTCCTTGATCTGGCCGATTTCGGCACTTTTTGTGACTATTACCAGATTTATATCTGATGGATTTCTACCTGCTCGCTCACAGGTAGCAGCTATTTTATCCTTAACCTGGCTGATTTTTTCTTCAATTTTTGACATTAAATTTTGCTTCCATTAGTCCATTAAAGAGACAAAAAACGCTGATTATGAGAGAATATCAAAAAATCGGCCCTTTACCACGGGAAAAATGCTTCAAATATGAATTTTTGCTGCTAAATTACTTAGAGTCTCTAACTTAATGAATAAAAAGAACTTTTTTTAATAGTCAAAACAGGCATTTGTCTTCTTTTTGTTATATACTATTAGTTTATGGCATTTATAATATGCCTGACTCGATATTGGGCCGGGCGGAATAAAAGGTAAAAAACCTGAATTTTTACCTTGATTTAAAGCTCAAAACCGGATATACTGCAACTGTGACTTGAGTGATGGGGGAAGTCGTTTCCTCATTGCGTATGTTTTTGGTTGACATTTAGTGTTTTTGTTGTTAATTGATTAGCTCTTTCCTTTAGAAATAAGAAATGATACCGCTTAATGCGGTTTATCGAACCTCGGCGAGGCAGCGTGGCACAACGGTTTCCCCCCCAGCCGTTCACCACCACCTCGCCTTTTTTATGCGCGCAGGATTACCAATGTTCATTGCAAATAAAAAGTAAGCGGGGATTAATTATTGACCTCGGACCTGAACAAATACTTTTCTGCTGCGAGGGCCGTCAAATTCACAGAAAAATATTCCCTGCCAAGTGCCCAGGCTCAGCCTGGTGCCACTGATCAGAACATGCTCACTGCATCCGACCAATGAGCTTTTGACATGTGAGTCGCTATTGCCTTCGTTGTGCTTGTAGCCGGAGCGATTTTTAGGGAATGTCTCTTCGAGTGTTAATAATATATCATGCATAACATCAGGATCGGCGTTTTCATTTATGGTGATAGCAGCAGTTGTGTGTGGTGTGTAAACTGTAGCTTCGCCGTTTCTGATGCCGGATTTTTGTATGACAGATTGAACCTCAGCGGTTATATCGACCATCTGGCAACGACGGTTACTGCTGACAGAGAAACTATCCTGAAATATTTCCATTATTCTTGTGACTCCTGACTATTATTTTTCAGCTTTCTAATTGCTTCAAGCTCTGTAACCGCTTGTTTATCACGGGGCCGACCAAGTGCCTTTTTAGATTCTATTAGTGAATCTATTGTTAGAACGCGATATTGAATGTTGCCGTCAGTAACGATTTGGCTCTGCGCTAGAACTTTATGATAATCACCTAAGCCCAATACCGAGCTTACGCAGTCAAGCTGGCCGAGATCGGTATCAAGGTATAAATTCTTGAATGTTTCGCAATTATTTTCGTTCAGTTCAAGGGGGATCCTCTTAGGTGTTTGTCTGTGGGTAGGATGTAAGCTTGAAAGAGCTTTTTGGAGCTTTAATAAATTGTCTTTAGAAAAATCACAACAAAGATCTATGTCCTGTGTAACCATTGTGCTTCCATACACCACTCCTGCGAATCCACCGATGAGGATAAAATCCACATTTGACTTCTTTAGCAGTTCCAATAGATTGTAGAAATCAGGATTCATTTATCATGTGCGATATTATGTAATTTTTTGTAAGTATCCAAGGCTATTTGATGACGTTTGACTCTCTCTTGAACAGGTCTTTGAAGATTTTCATACAGCATTACTATATCGATACCGTATTCTTTGGCTTCTGATAGCTGCGGATATTTTTGGAGCAGAATTTTCTCTCGATCTTCCATTTACATTTGCTTAACTACATTAATACCCAATAGTTCTTCGAGGCCGTGCTTTATGGTTTTTTTAGTAAGTCTGCATAGTAATAATCTTGTTGGTCTTTTAGCTGGTTCGGCTTTTAGTACCGGACAATTAGTATAAAATGCGCTGAACTTCTGAGCTAATTCGAATAGATAACTTGTTAAATAATTTGGCCGATAGTCAACCGCGGCTGATTCTATTATCTCACCGTATCTTATCAAATGCTTGGCTAGGTCAAGCTCAGCCGGTTCAGTCAGGTCAAGATATTTGATTCCTTTAAGCTCGGTTTCGATATTAACATCTTTAGATTCAGCTTTTCGCTCGATGGATTTTATACGGGCGTAAGCATACTGCATATACGGTGCGGTGTTACCATCCATTGCCAGCATCTTATCGAAGCTGAAAACATAATCGCTCGTACGGTTATTGGAATAGTCAGCGTATTTGACCGCCCCGATGCCGACTGCTTGTGCGATCTGTTCTTTCTCATCGTCAGTTAGCTCGGGATTTTTTTCATTGACTACAACCTTAGCCCTATCGACTGCTTCATCCAGCAGTTCTTTCAATCTCACTGTCTCGCCCGAGCGGGTCTTAAATGGTTTGCCATCCTCACCTAAAACAGTGCCAAAGGTTACATGAGATAATTCAGTATCTTTTTTCCATCCTGCTTCTTTGGCTACCTCGAAGACCATTTTAAAGTGCAAGTCCTGGCGAGCGTCTGTGACGTAAATTATTTTGTCGGCTTTTAGTTCATTTACCCTGTATCTAATGGCCGCAAGATCGGTCGTGGCGTAAAGAAAAGCACCATCGGATTTTTGTACTATCAGAGGTAAAGGTTCGCCTTCCTTGTTCTTAAACCCTTCAGGGAATACACATTTAGCACCATCGGATTCTTCAAGAAGATTAGCCACAGAGAGCACAGAGATCACAGAGGGGAGTTTGTCATTATATGAACTTTCGCCACGTTCATCTTCTTTTGTTAGATTAACATTTAGCTTCTCATAAATAGGATATATTTCGTTGCGAGATAATTCGACAATTTCTTCCCAATATTTTCTCTCAACATCTCTTCCATTTTGGAGAGCGACTACACGTTTACGAGAGCTTTCTGCAAAATCAGGATCAGAGTCATATTTTTTCTTAGCTTCCCTGTACAATTGTTCTGTGCTCTCCATAACTTTAGGAGCATCATCAGGTTTTTTCCCAAAGGTCTTTTCCATTCCTTCAGCCGTTTTTTCTAAAAAACGATATTCTATAAGCATGCCGAATTGTGTGCCCCAGTCGCCGATGTGGTTCTGGCGGATGACGGTGTGGCCGAGGAATTCCAGTATTCGGCAAATACAGTCACCGATTATGGTGCTGCGCAAGTGGCCAACATGCATTTGCTTGGCGATATTGGGGCTGGAGAAATCGACTACTATCGTTTGTTTGTTATCGACCTTGCTTATTCCAAGGTGGTTTTCAGTATCAGCATTTATTTCAAGCAGGGCGTTCGAAAGAAAGTCATTCTTCAATCGCAGGTTAATAAAACCGGGGCCAGCGATCTCAGGTTCTTCGCAGATATCGTTAATTTTCAAAACTTTAATAATCAATTCAGCGAGCCCGCGGGGGTTTGTTTGTGCTTTTTTAGCGAGTGGCATCACTCCATTGACTTGATAATCACCGAACGTGGGATCCTTGGTAGGTTGGATAATCGCAGGTGCGTTCAGGCTAGTAACTTTACGCATTGCGGTGCTTATTCTCTCTTCGAGTATGTCAATTACAGGTTTCATAGAAAAATCAAAAATTAAAAATTAAAATGTAAAAATACCCAGACACAGATTAACACAGATTTACACATATTAAAAATGCTTTGCCACAGAGCCCTGAACTCTTTAAGCCAGAGAGAACACAGAGGTCACAGAGATATAAAAAATAGTCGTTAGTTAATAGTCGATAGTCATTAGTTTGGCTATTAGTCAATAGTTAATCGCTCTGCGTCGCCCCAGAGCATTTCCAGGTCATAATAGTCTCGGTACTCGGTGTCAAATATATGCACCACCACGTCCACGTAATCCAACAGTATCCATCGTCCCTGCTCGTAGCCAGCTCTGCCGAAACGCGGGAAGTCCATACCTCTGCCGAGCTCGCTTATCTCATCTGCGACGGTTCGCATCTGTCTGTTACTTGTACCGGTAGCGATGACGAAATAGTCCGTGGCAGGGCTCTTGCCTTTGAGGTCAAGCACGACGACATTTTCACTATTTCTGCTAAGTGCCAGCTTGGCCGCCTCTACGGCGAACTCTTTTGCGTTGTTATTCGATTCTGTAGCCAAAACTATACTATCCCTTCATAAAAAAACAGGGTGGCCGAAATTGGCCACCCCGATAGATTACAGCTTATCTTGTTAAGCGTCAACTATACGCTTGAAATCCTGTAATTAGTTGCCAAGTCCCAGCCATCCGCTAATGAGCGGCGAGAACTTAACGATAACGCCAGCGAAGACAACGCTGACCATGCTCATCAGCTTGATGAGAATATTCAGGCTCGGGCCTGATGTATCCTTGAAAGGATCGCCGACCGTATCGCCGACAACTGCTGCCTTGTGGGCATCGCTGCCCTTACCGCCGTGGGCGCCGGTCTCGATGTACTTCTTGGCGTTGTCCCAGATACCGCCTGCGTTGTTAAGAGCACATGCCAGTACGAAACCGCATGCCAGACCACCAGCAAGCAATCCGAGCAGACCGGCTACACCTAATACCAATCCTGCGATAACAGGGATGAAGATAGCCAGCAGTGACGGTATGATCATTTCGCGCTGGGCACCCTTGGTTGAGATAGCGACACAACGAGCATAATCAGGCTTGCCTGTACCTTCCATGATTCCCGGGATCTCTTTGAACTGACGACGAACTTCGTTGACCATGTCGCCCGCTGTCTTGCCGACAGCCTTCATTGTCATAGCGCAGAATATAAATGCCATCATCGAGCCGATGAACAGTCCGCAAAGCATCTTAGGATTCATAATGCTAAGGTCATAAGCAGCGACGAAATCAGCTATAGAAGCACTTGCGATATCAACTTTACCGGCAGCTTTTACGCCAATACCCTTAACGAATTCAATGCTTCCTATCGTATAAGAGCCACCGTTTTCTTCGACTAATCTACCGACCCAAATTCTGATGCTCTCGATCAGAGAAGCCAGAAGAGCCATAGCTGTCAAAGCAGCTGAACCGATAGCAAAACCCTTACCGGTCGCAGCTGTTGTATTACCAAGCGAGTCAAGAGCGTCTGTTCTTTCGCGAACTTCTTCACCCAGGCCACTCATTTCTGCGTTACCGCCTGCGTTGTCAGCGATCGGGCCGTATGCGTCGGTCGCCAGGGTAATGCCTAATGTAGCGAGCATACCAACTGATGCAAAGCCGATACCGTAAAGGCCGACTGCCATATTCTTGAATCCGCCCGGCAGAGCGAACGCACAAAGGATACAGATCACTATGAATACTACAGGAGCTGCCGATGAGAACATACCTGTCGCAAGACCATTTATGATGGTTGTGGCAGGGCCCATCTGAGCCTCGCCTGCCAGTGCCTTGGTCGGGTTGTATTCTGCTGAAGTGTAATATTCAGTAGCCTGGCCGATAGCCACACCAGCTACGAGGCCGGCTATAACTGCTCCGCAGATACCCCAGGTGATCCATCCGAATACGGCCATCAGGATAACAGCGACTATAATTAGGATGCCGCTTGCCGAGGTTCCGAACAGCAATGCGTGGAGCAGGCTCTTTTGAGTTGCGCCTTCTTTACAGCGGACCATAAAGATACCTACGATAGAAAGCAGTATACCGATACCCGCGACGAATGTCGGAGCAAGGACTGCTTTGAGAGGTGTCATTCCGAGATCACCGAGATAGTTAACTGAGATAGCGGCACCAAGAGCGGCGGTCGCGAGGATCGAACCGACATAACTTTCGAAGAGATCCGCACCCATACCCGCGACGTCACCGACGTTATCACCAACGTTATCAGCGATCGTGGCCGGGTTTCTTGGGTCGTCCTCGGGAATGCCGGCTTCGACCTTACCGACGAGGTCGGCACCGACGTCAGCAGCCTTGGTATAAATTCCGCCGCCGACACGTGCGAACAGTGCCTGGGTTGAAGCACCCATACCAAAGGTTACCATTGTGGTTGTTATCTCGGCCAATTTGTATTTTGCGTCCATTACCGGTACTAATTGAAGGCCAAATACCTCCCATCCTTTTTCCATATGTGCAGCTGTATAGACCAGCTTGTCCATAATGATGTACCAGATGGTGATGTTCAGCAGACCAAAGCCTACAACGATCAGGCCCATAACAGCACCACTTCTAAAAGCTACCTGCAATGCGGCATTGAGACTGTTGCTTGCGCCCTGTGCGGTTCTGCTCGAAGCGTTGGTCGCTGTCTTCATTCCCAAAAAGCCACACAATGCGCTTAAGATACCAGCTGTCAAGAAAGCTACCGGTACGAATGGATTTTGAACGCCAAGGTACGCCAGTCCTAAAAAGACACCGAACAGAAGCACAAAAACTAATGCTACAATCTTGTACTGGCTCATCAGGTAGGCATAGGCGCCTTCTCTGACATGCCCGGCGATCTCGACCATTGTCTCATTGCCTTCCGGATCGGCCATCATCTTCTTATAGAAGACAAAAGCCACTACCAATGCTGCCAGCGAAGCAACCGGCGCCAGATACCAGAGCATCTGAATAGTGCTCTCGCCGCCGTCCTGCGTTTCGCCCTGTACCGCCTTTTGAACTTCAGCGGCCGTTCCTTCGACCTCGGCGAAGCAGGGCACTACCAGGGCTGCTAACACTACCAACAACCCCAACATCCACATACTCTTTTTCATTGCATGAGCTCCTTTAAATACTTAATTTTTTGTGCTTTCTGCACCATAAATAAAGTCCCGAATTCTACATAAAAGCCGACTAATTGCAAGCTTTTTTGTTCAATCCGTCAAATACACTATTTCTACAGACATCGGCAACGTCCGGTAATTTTCATTACTATTAACAAAGATTAAATATTTGCCCGTATTGGCTGCTTTGAGGCTTTAATTTGCATTTTGTGCGATTCTGGCGTAATATAGCTGAATTGATCGTGAATTCCAGTCAGGAGAGTGTAATTGAATCAGGAAGTAGGCCCAGCTAATTTGGCGATAATCGCTCTTACGTGCCTTATCTCGTATAAAGGTTTTATGCTGCAAGGCGTTGTAGATCGCTATATGTTTGACGTTCAGTTGGTATTGCGGGGTAAACAGTATTATAGGCTGCTGACAAGCGGACTTCTACATGGCAATTGGCCTCATTTGGGCTTTAATATGTTCAGCTTGTTTTCATTTGGGACCGCCATAGAGCTTGGATATGGAATTTTGCCTTTTCTTATTATATATATTGCAAGTATTCTCGGCGGTGGCTTGCTTTCACTTTTGCTCTATAGGAACTATGAATACCGTGCGCTGGGTGCTTCAGGCGGGGTTTGTGGAATTATTTTTGCGTGCATCTTTTTGATACCTGATTCCAGCGTTTATATTTTTATGATACCGTTTCCTATACCTGCTCATATTTTTGCAATCCTGTTTATAATATTTTCATATATTGGCCTTAGGGCACAAGCTGGTAATATTGGTCATGGCGCGCATCTCGGTGGAGCGATCATTGGTTTATTAGTTACAACCGCTATGTATCCCAGAATAGTTATGGCAAATCCAACTCTTTATTTTGGTGTCATTGGATTATCCGTAAGCATCATGCTATTGCTGTATTTCTATCCCCTACATTCAGCGAGGCGAATGTTCAAACCTATCGAGTGGCAGCCGGAGGAATCTCCTCAACAAAATAAAGAGCCGGTACATCAAGACGAAACAGACGAGCAAATAATCGAACGATTGCTTGAAAAGGTTTCGAAGCACGGCATCAACTCACTGGATTATATCGAGAAGGGCCAGCTCGAAACTATCTCCAAAAAAAGAAAACAGCGGCAGTCAAATACCGATGCTTCTTAAGTATGATAATCCATATTTATTATGAAAAAACGACAATAAAACTTTTAAATGCTTGACTTTTTGATGAGTTGATTTAGAATGAACCACATATGTAAGTATGTTACATGTTGGTAGTTGCGTTTTAGAAGGAGGGACTTTTGAGGCGAGATTATTTATTGTGTTTATTGGTTCTTGTCGTCATTCAAGCTGTGGTAAGTCTAACGTATCTTGATCGTATTCCCAGGGTGTTTGTGGATGAAGCTTGGGATTCCGGTTTAGCGTGTAATCTTGCCGAAAATGGGAAATTAGCCAATAAAATAATTACGGGGCACGGTGGAATTGATGTTCATTTCATTCAAAACAGATTAGTGCAAGCATTTGTTTCTGCTGGGATTTTTAAGCTTTTTGGTTGTACTATTTTTACCAGCCGTTTTGGGTCGGTCATTTTTTCAGTTATAGCAATTTGCAGTCTTTTTGCTCTTATGTCACGCTGGTTCGGTATCAAACAAGCGTTTTGGGTTTGTTTGGCAACTATTATTAATCCATGGTTTTTTGAAGTCAGTAGAAGAGCAAGACCGGAAATTTATTATACCGCTCTTGCAGTTGTTCTGTTGTTGGTTATTGATAAATATTTTGAAAATGGTTCGAGAAAAACTTCCTTATTGGCTGGAGTCATTGCTGCTTTATTGTCATTGACTCATTGCAATGGTATTTTAGCTGCTTTTTGCATAGGCCTATCCTCTATTATTTGTTTAAGAAACAAATCTCTTGTAAGATTGTTTCTATGGGGATTTATAGGATTTGCGATTACAACTCTGCCATATTTCATTCACTTATTCTACTCACTCAAAGATCCTTCTGTAAATTTTTATGAACAGATGCAAACGAGCGGCTTACGGATTCCAATAATAATTAAAGAGCTTAGTCGTTGGAAGCATTTTTTTGATTTTCCCAAACTAATACTGCCGGGATTGGTCATTTTTATAAGCTGGATTTATGCCTGGTTTAGTCGATCTAAGGAAGATAAAACACTTTTCTGTATAATGTTTCTTTATCCTTTTGTTTTACCTTTTGCTTCTGTAAGTCAAACTCCTTACTACTTAATTTTTATGATACCGTTTTCTACAGCTCTACTTGTACGTTTAATCTGGTGTATTCTTTTCGGCTTAAATTTCAGGTGTAAGTTAAGAACCATTAAAATAGTAGCTTGTTATGCTATTATAGCTGCATATGCTATACCTTGTATGTGGTCAGTTTCAATGTGGTTCTATTGCTTAAAGGATGCAGATTTCAATAATGTGGTTAATGAAATCGCATTAGTTGTGAAGCCTGAAGACTATATTTGGGCAGATCCTATTTTCTGGTTTGGCTCTGATAAGTATAAATACGCACCTTATCTTATTACTTATGATAAGATACCATTAAGGGAATATTGCAATTATGTAAAAAGGCTGAATTGCCTATATGCAATAAGAACGTCATGGTATACTTTCCCCCCTTTAGACAAAACGAATGTGTTATCTCAAATGCCGGAATTCAGAAAAGATGTTGCAGTTGATTGGGTATGTAAACGGCTTGGGACAAAGATACATGAATTTTACGACCCTTATTATGGCTATATTGAAATTTATAAACTTCGCTGATTGAGACTTAAGTGTGGTAATCGGTGTTTATGGTGACATATCCTTTGCTCAGGTCACAGCCGTAACAAAAATCACTCACTTTTCCTGCACCAAGATTAACGTTGATGATGTGCTCTTTTTTTGCAATTATTTTACTAACTGCCTTGGCGTTGAATTTGGCGGGTTGGCCGTTTCGAAATACTGTTACGTTACCAATCTTACAGCTTAACTTTTCTGTTTTTATC